>DAOTFQ010000042.1:0-5003 GCA_035446665.1 Candidatus Dojkabacteria bacterium
TGTTGAAGTTGAACGAAGTGGCACAAGTGAAAAAAGAAGACCTGGAAGAGCTGGTCGTCCTATTAACAGGAGAGCAAACGACACTAAAGAGTGTGTTTGTCCTAACTGTGGACACAAAGAGGCACAAACAAGAGGGATTCCTTGTACAGAAAGGAAATGTCCTGAATGTGGAACTCCTTTAAAAGGAGCTTATTGTGCATAAATAAAATTGAAGAAGGATCGAAATGAGGAGAAGAAACAGGAGAAGAGTAAGATTTGACTTTGATGAAATCTACTTCAAACCAAGAGGCGTTCCCCTATCTAGCTTAATGGAGACTAAAATAACAGATGAGGAATTAGAAACCTTAAGACTCAGATATATAGAGAACTTAGATCAACAAACAGCAGCAGAAAAAATGGGAATCTCTCAGAGCCAATATCAAAGAGATATATCCATGGTTTTAGAGAAAATTACAAGGGCTCTAATAGAAGGAAACGCCATATCCATAAGTAAAAAGAAACCAGAATAAACAACATCCACCAGAGATGCTAGAATATCTTGGATGAAAATAAAGATAAAAAGATTCGACAAAGAGTTACCACTACCAGAATATAAAAGCACAGGTGCGGTTGCACTAGATCTTTATGCTAGAGAAACTACAGAGATAGAACCTGGAGAAGTTAAACTAATTCCTCTCAATGTTGCACTAGAAATACCAGAGGGTTACTTTGTTTTGCTTGCAAACAGAAGCTCTACATTCAAACTGGGAATAACCTGTGTAAATGGTATAGGTATTGGAGACCACGATTTCTGTGGAGATAATGATGAATATATGTTCCCTGCCTTAAACTACACAGACAAGAAAGTTACTATAGAAAGAGGAACTCGTTGTTGCCAGATGTTAATTTTACCTGTCGCTAATGTAGATGTAGAAGAAGTAGAGAAACTAGAGAACCCAGATAGGGGTGGCTTTGGAAGTACTGGTTAATTCTCCCCTACTCCCTCCCGAAAAATTTTTACTCGACCTAAATCGGATGTTGTATAATTTCATATTCACTTTTGAATAACAAAACATGCCCGAACAGATTAACGATTTGCCAACACAAGAAACGAACCAAGGGCCTGTTGGAAATACCAGTAAAGAAGAGTTGTCAGAGGGGATAACAAGCCTATTTGATAAAAAGATGGACCGCAGGAACTTTCTCAAACTTGCTTTAATAGCAGGAGGAGTACTTGCCCTAACCGCCTGTAATG
Source organism: Candidatus Dojkabacteria bacterium (assembly GCA_035446665.1). Classification (GTDB taxonomy): domain Bacteria; phylum Patescibacteriota; class Dojkabacteria; order SC72; family SC72; genus UBA2177. The sequence continues at coordinate 1,235 of DAOTFQ010000042.1, forward strand.
CAGAGGGGATACTATCTGCAGAACAACAGAATTCCCTTACAGAAAACAAGAAGAAACTGAATGATGAGTTTGCACAAATTGAAGGAAATTATCTTAACAAAGATAATAACTTTGACTACGAAAGATTTAAAACAAATCCAGAGTTTGAAAGATATATACCAGAGATACACACTAACAGCGAGAAGATGGGACAGGCTCTTGGAATAAATCCTAATGCTTTGAGATTATTAACCTCATCCATAATCTCTGCAAACCTAGGCAGGTGGGAGAATGTAAATACAAATCAACCTCCAAATACTGTGAGAGAGAGAATTGGACCGATGCAGTTTTATGTTACCCAAGCTTTAGATACATTAAGATCCGAACTTAAAGATAATTACAATTACACAACAAGTGATATCCATGGTGCTTTTAACATACAGATAGGTATGAACTACCTAGTTTATAATTCCCTTTCTAAGGTAGATTTAGATAATGGTGGGAAGGCTATAGAGATGATATTAGCTCAGTATTATGGAGGGAAGGACCTTGCAGACCATATTAGACAAAACAGAGCAGTTGCTGAGGGTAGTTTTTTAAGAGAGGGTTATGACAGATACCAAAGGACTATACAGGTTATGAATTCAGGATTAGCCCTAGAGGAAAAGGTTGAGGTCGGAGATGTAGAGGCTTCGCTAAATGAGGTATGGAATAAGGCAGTAATGTTTTGGCCTAATACTAATTTAGAACAAGCAAAAACTTATCTGTATCGAGAAGCAAGAAGATATGCAGGAGAACCGTATCCCGAGGTTCTTGGATTAACTCCAAGAGAGTACCTAGCTGCATTCGTATCCATAGTTATGACAGAGAGTAACGGAGGAACAAACATACACGCTAATCCTCACTCTGGTGCAAGAGGGTGGTTTCAAGTTGTTCCAAGATTCCATTTAGGGGAATACAACGAGCAGGTGGGAATTACTGAGGGACATTCATACACGGAGGATGACCTTATTAACAATACAGAAGCAAGCATAAAGGTTGGTGCGTGGGCATTGATGAGATACAGGAATACAGCTGGATACCAGAATATGAGGGAACTGATGAAAGTTTTTAAAGGTGGCTGGTATTTTCCCAGTGAATGGGATGATGGTATATGGTGGAATCGGGTCTCTTACTGTACTACAAACTTACTTGGACAGGATAAGTTCGGGATGGGATACATAGACTACCAATTCCCAGAGGGTGTAGGTAGAAAAGCTGAAGAATTTCTTGCAAATGAAGAACATATTGGGAATACCAAAATAGGCACCTAGATCCTAGGGAAACCTTGGAAGCTTAATAATAAATTCCGCCCCATCTTTATACTCACTATTAACATAAACACTCCCCCCATGCCTCTCTACTATCTCCTTTGTAATTGCCAAACCTAAACCACTCCCACCCTCTTTTCTAGATCTACCTTTATCTAGTCTATAAAATCTTTCAAATATCTCTTTCGCTTTGTCCTCAGGAATACCTCTCCCATCATCCTTGATAGAGATATAAATATTTTCTCTTCTAGAAAACACCCGAACATCTATCTTTTCACCTTCAGAATATTTAATAGAGTTCTCTATAATATTTGTTATAGCCCTAATAAGAAGAGTTCTATTTCCATTTGCAAAGTATTTTTTATCCGGAATCTTTCTCTCTATCTTAAAACCTTTTTTTTCTATACTTCCATTTAAAGTACTAATCGCTTCCTCTATAACATCTGCCATGTTGATCTTTTCAAACTTGATGCTAAATCTCACATTAGATATAGAGGATAATAAAAGGAGATCTTCAGTTAAATCTGACATAAACTTTATCTGTTTCTTTGAATTAAGGAGTAATTCCTTTGACTCCTCTTTACTTACCCCTTTCTTATCTAGAATAGTATCGATATTAGCCTGTATGACACTCAAGGGAGTCTTAATCTCATGGGAGGCATTCTCTATAAAACCCTTTTGAGAGTCAAAGGACTTTGCCAATCTACGACTCATCCTATTAAAACTCTTTATTAGTTGAGATATCTCATCTCCATTATCTACAAAAACAATCTCCTCATTAAGATTCTCTGTCTCCTTTTTCTCTATCTGCTCATTTAACTTCTCCAATGGGCGCAACATAATAATTGCTATTAGATAACCACCTCCAAAACTCATTAGGACTAAGGGAAATATCATGTATATAGATATTCTCCTTATATTCTCCAAATCTTCCATTCTAGATTCCATAATTATTGTCTGCTGTTCTTCCGATAAGGCTCTGAATCTTGGTCTGTCAAATCTTTGTCCCCAAAAACTTTCTGAAGGGAATTCGTTCTCTGGAGTCCAGCTTTGCATATAATCGGCTATCAGAATGTTTACAACGAGAACAAATAATAGAGAAAAAAGGGAGAGCAATAGTGAATACCAGATAGTAAGTTTAAATTTTAATGACTTTGTAAATTTCATTTAGACTTTTTTACAATTAAGATTCCTTATACATATAACCCTTACCCCTAATAGTCTGTAGATATTTTTTCTTTGGATCCAATTTCTTCCTAAGTGTTTTAATATGTGTTTTTACTGTATCTGAAAACATATCTACTTCACTATCCCAGACATGCTCTAGAAGTTCTTCTGCAGAAACAATTTCCCCTTTATTATGTAGGAGATATTCTAATACCCCCATTTCTTTATTTGTTAATTGTATTTCTTCCTTATCCTTTCTAAGAAGATTCTCCTTTGGAAACACCTCATACTCCTTAAATTTCATATCCAGTTCTTGATCCTTTTGACTCCTTCTTAAAACTGCTTCCACTCTAGCTAAAAGTTCTTTCATATCAAAGGGTTTGGTTATGTAGTCATCTGCTCCATTATCAAATCCTTCGATCTTGTCATATATCTCTGACCTAGCAGTAAGCATTATTATTGGAACACTTTTTCCTTCTTCCCTGACTCTCCTTGCAATCTCTATCCCATCTAACTTAGGGAGATTTAGATCTAGGATTAGGCAATCGTAGGAATTCATATTAATCTTATGATACCCCTCCTCCCCATCCTCAGCTTCATCTACAACATAGCCATAATCTTCTAAAAAATTCTTAACTAATTTTCTTAATTCATTTTGGTCTTCTATTACTAATATTTTCATACCTAATTATACTACTTATTAAACTAACCCCAGGGTGATTTACCACCCTGGGAATTAGGGAGAATTTTGTTTAACCTTAGAGGTTAGGACATTCTCCAGTTCCTTGACTACCCATTCCACCACCTCTTCTATTCTGGTTTCCTAGTAGTCCTAGCTCTTCTCTTAGATCCCTAAGTTCTTGGAGTTCCTCTTCTGTAACCTCATCACCAGAGATTACCTCATTGACCTCATCCAGCATGGATCCCTCTCTCTGAGCTCTCATTTCTTCACGGAGAGCTTCTCTCTCTTCTTCGCTAAGGTCTCTTCCTGCACCATGTAAGCCTCTTCCACCAACAGGTCTTACTTGCTCCATAGCTTCAAGGATTTCGACTTGTCTGTCAGTGAAAACCCCATCTTCTATAGCAGCGTCTATTATTTCCTGTTTTTCAGCTTCTCTTTCAGCCATATGTTCCTCTCTGACTTCATCAGAGAATCCCAAGGCTGCTTCTTGTGCATTAACCTTGGAAACTGCAAAGATGCTTCCTCCAAGGATTGCTAAACCTAGAACAGAGTATGTTGCTAGCTTCTTCATAGAGATAGATTATTAAAATTTAAATATGTCACAACTATACCGTTTGGATAGTGAAATAAA
>DAOTFQ010000043.1:0-4886 GCA_035446665.1 Candidatus Dojkabacteria bacterium
TAAAAGCAACAAGCCTAGACAGAAAGAATCCTAACAGAAGAGAGTCGAATACCCCCCCCACGAGAAGAGGCACCGCAAAGATTAGATATGGAATAAAGCTTAGATTACATCCATAATCCCAGAGTACCGTATTAGGATTATCATCATCTACATTTTTATCTGCCTTTAATATGCTCTCAACATCAGCCTTCTCCTGGTAGTTGAAAGCTATCCTTCCGGAATCGGTTGCTTCTGCAAACTGAAAATGTCTTTCTCGAATTTCGAAAGCTTCCTCTACATCTCCCATAGAGCAAGTCAATTCTCCTCTAGACACTGAGGCCGCTCTAAAATAATGAGTGGTTTCATCTGCTTTCTGAAAAGGTGGGACTAAAAAAGTCCATATTAAACCAAATAAAAGAATAGCCCCAAAAACAACAATCTCAAATGCGTGTTTTTTAATTCTTTCTTGCATTTTCATCTTAAAGACTAGTTAAATTAAATAGTAGATAATCTAAAATCCTCATGCCTATAACTCAAATTCTCGTTATAAAAAGGATCCCTACCACCCATATCATAAATATACTTACTCCATTTCTTTCTTAACTTTATAGCATTAACCTCATCCCTTTCCAACCCCTTATCCTCAAACCTACTAACAGATTCATAATGTATCAACTCTGCATAAGGAGTATACACATTATACAAACCCCTCTCATACAACCTAATACCCAAATCCACATCCTGATAAGCAGGATCAAACTGTTCATCAAAACCACCCATATCTATAAAAGTTTTCCTTTTTACTAACAAACAAGCCCCCGTTAAAGCCAAATAATTCCTAACATTAACAACAGCCCCATTATAACCAAAACTATCACCATCCATTAACCTATGCGAATGAGCAGCAGCACCACCAGCACCAACTATAACACCTGCATGCTGTATCCTCCCATCCTCGTAATACAACCTAGCCCCTACACTACCAACCTCAGACAACTGTACCCACTCCAACATACTCTCTAACCAACCATCACTTAAAACCTTAATATCATTATTTAGCATTAACATATACTCACCATCTATTTGTCTACTAGCCCAGTTATACAATCTCCCAAAATGAAAAGGCTCATTAAAATCTAAAACCCTTACCCCTTCCCTCCCCTCTATCTCTTTGAAATATCCCAATGTCTCCTCCTCTTCAGAATTATTATTAACAACCACTATCTCGTAATTACCATACTCCGTATGTTCCCTTATACTCTCAACAGCCCTCCTAAGATACTCAACCTTATCCTTTGTAGGAATAACAATACTAACCTTAGGATTACCAATAATATCAAGCTTAACTCTCCAACTACCCTCGAAAGCTCCCTTAAGCACCTTACCTTTTAATCTTCTTCTTTTTAAATACCTCTCCAAAACATATTTCTGATTCTCATAAGCCCAATCCTTACTACCACTATTTGCTAGTGCTGTAGAACCTCGTGTAACCCTCCAATGATAAAGAACCTTAGGAATATGTACTACATTCCAAACCCCTTCGTACTCTGTAACATACCTCAGAACCAAATCCCAATCCTGGGCTCCTTCCGTTCCTTCTACTAACCCTCCCAATTTATCTACAACATCTTTCCTATAACAAGTAATATGAGTTGTGTACATCTGAGAGGTTAAAGTATGAGGAGACCAATCTGGCCAAAAAGAAGGATCAAATCTTCTTCCTCTCTCATCCATTTTGTCAAAATCACTATACAAAAAATCCACCTTAGGATTCTTCTCTATCTCCTTTGCTAACTCTAGGAGACAATTAGGAGATATCTCGTCATCACAATCCATAAATACAATGTAATCACCACTTACCATACTAATCGCATTATTACTATTCTCTATAATATTAATCTTACTATCTGTATTAATAAAACCTAATTGAACTTTCTCTGGATATTTTTCTTGGAATCCTTTTAGAAACTCCCTCGTCTTCTCCGTATCTTCTGTAGAACCATCAGATATACATAACTCCCAATCCTCATAAACCTGACCTGTTACAGAATCCAAAGCCTTCTGAAGCATCCTTTCACTCTTATTCCATACAGGGAATACTATACTAAACTTAGGCCTTTTTTTAAGACCCTCATACTCCATAACCATACTCCCATGATTCAGATACTGAGCTTCTACATTCTCCATCCACTCTACATATTGAACCTTTCTTAATCTAGAAACATCCCCTCCACTAACTACAAACCTATATACCTTTCTAAACATTCTTTTTAGGGTGGTCCCTAATCCTTCTTTTCTAAGAAGAGTTTGAAACTGTTGGAAATAAAGAGGAATACGGTCAAGAACTCTTTTGATTGTCTCAAATACTCTCATAAGCCTCCTTTTTAAAGACTTCCCTTATATTTTTCCAAAATCTCTGCAGGATCCCCTATCTCATAAGTCCTATCCTCCTTAAGCCAAAGAACCCTATCTGAATACCTAGAAACAGAACTTAAAGCATGAGAAACATATAATATGGATTTGGTTCCCTTAATACTGTCAAAATAGGCATAACACTTCTTCTGGAATTCGGCATCCCCTACTGCTAAAACCTCGTCTAGAACTAAGATATCTGACTTAACTCTTATCGCTATTGAAAATGCTAATCTCACTGCCATACCTGAAGAGAAATTCTTTATGGACATATCTGCAAAGTCTCTAAGTTCTGCGAAATCAAAAATTTCATCTATATACTTATCTAACTCCTTCTTAGTAAGACCTAATATTGTTCCATTAAGATAAACATTCTCTCTTGCACTAAGTTCTGGATTAAATCCTACCCCTAGCTCTAAGAAAGGAACTAGATTCCCATTAACTTCTACGGATCCTTCATCTGGAACATATATCCCAGATACTATCTTAAGTAATGTAGACTTCCCAACTCCATTTGGACCTATGACACTAAAAAATTCCCCTTTCTTAACATCAAAAGACAAATTTTTAAGGGCAATAAACTCCCTGTAATGTGTCTTTTGAAAAGGATTTAGAAATCTCTCTTGCAAAGTGTTCTTATTCCCCTTAACTGGAACCTTGAACTCTTTCGTTACATTCTTTACTTGTATTGCAATATCTTTTTCCATATTAGAAGTTTTCCGCTACCTTTAAGATTTTCTTTTTAAAATATTTATTTCCTATTATGATCAGGATAATCGACAGTAACAAGCTTAAGAGTACAAACTTAACATTCATAATATTTTGGTTAATCAGAGCCTCCCTAACAGCCTGAATAAATAGGGCTATTGGATTATATCTAACAATAAACTGATACTGTTCTGGTATCATTTCAATCGGGAAGAAAACGGCAGATGCGTAGAACATCAATTGAAGGACAAGCTCCATGATATGTGCCAAATCTCTAACATATACCATCCAAATACTTGTAAAAAATGCTATACCATACATACCTAAAAACATTACAACTCCTATTAGTAGTATATATGCTATACCAAGGAGTGAGAATTGTACTCCTAATACTGTTCCGATAATTCCAATTATTAATAAATTAATACCAAAGTTTATCAATGCCATAGTTAGAGCACTAATTACTACAATTTCTCTTTTAAAGTTTATCTTGACTATCAGACCCGCCCTTTCCATGATAGAGTTAAGTCCCCAAGTAATACCCTCTTGAAAAAAGGTATATATTACTAAACCAGACAGAAGATACACAGCATACTGCTGAGATGTAAGATTTCCTACCTGTCCAGATACTGAGGAGAATACTACAAAGAGAATTAGGAACATAAAAAATGGTTTAAGGAGTACCCAAAGAAAACCCAGTATAGACCCCTTGTATCTCATCTTGAAGATTGTCTTAACAAACTGTTTGTATAAATCTATATCGTTTTTACTTAACATCTAGATATTCTTTTAAAGTAATCTTACTAGAATAAAATACCTTCCATACTCCCCAAGAGAAAAGATACCATAATGTTTCCTTCATTGCCATAAAGAAACCAAATCTCCCTTTGATACTAACATATCTATTTCCCATATTCATCCAGTTTCTTTTAAAACTTCCCAAGTTTTTTGTAGAAGCCATATGGTCATGATACACAACAGATTCCCCACAGTAGTAGACATTATAACCTGCATCTCTTATTCTCAATGACAGATCTACATCTTCATAGTATAGGAACATACTGGGATGAAAACCTTTAACTTTTTCTAAAACCTCCTTAGAAATTAACATCACTGCACCACATATACCATCTACTTTTTCAGTAATAGAATATTGTGCATCATCGTACTCTCCTTCGTATCTGTCATATGCCACATAGTGATTGTTTATATACATCCCTGCAGAGTTTATTACTTCTCTTCCTTCTTTATTATTAGATAACAGTATCTTTGGACCAACTGCACCTACCTTTTCTTTAACATTAAAAACTTTCAACATTTTAACCAACCAATCTGGAGTAACCCTTATGTCGTTATTCATAAATACATAGTAGTCATACTGTGGATACTGCTCTAGAGCCAAGTTGTGTGCTTTACCATAACCAAGATTCTCGTCTGATTCTACTACTTTAACTTGGGGATATTCATTCTCTAAAAAAGCTACAGAGTTATCTGTAGAGTTATTGTCTACGACACAAATGTCGTAATTCACACCTTCCGTTTTTAATATATGAGGGAGATTTTTCTCAAGAAGCCTTTGACCATTATGGTTTACTATTACTATTAGAGTTTTCATATTAGGGATATTATATCAGGATTCACTTGGGAAATTCGAAAACCACACCACCAACCTACTAAGCCTTTCTACAATCTCAGAACAAATTCTCACAAACCATCTCATATTTCTTCTTTAATTCTTTATCAAAAGTCAATAATGTAGCACCCCTATCTATCGCAGAAAACAAAAT
>DAOTFQ010000044.1:0-4803 GCA_035446665.1 Candidatus Dojkabacteria bacterium
CCGTGTATTATTATCCTCTCCCCCTTTTTTACAGCTCTAATTAACCTCTTTGCTGCCTTTTTCCCGTTATAAAGGTGTGTATGGTCTGGAAGGTTCTCTATCTTTGGGTTAAGGAAATCACCTTCGTTTTCAATTCCTCTTAACTTTAGAATGTGCTTTACAACACCTTCTGTTTTTTCTTCAGGAAGTATCCACTCCCTCTTACTTTTGAGACTCATCCTCTATTAGTTGTTTAATTAAATCCCAATTAAAACCCTTCCTCTTTAAAAAGTCTATCTTCTTATTATCTCTTATAGTGATCTTTTCTCCTTTATATTTCTTTTCATAAACCCTCCTTAAGACATCATACTCATCAGCCACAAGTTCATCAACTTTCTCTTTTGCCAAATCCTTATTTACTCCCTTAGACATTAATTCTGATACAAGGACCTGCTTTCCTCTTGGTTTAGTCCTAATTCTCGAGGTTATGAACTGGAAGGCGAATTCTTCATCGTCCAGATAATCATATTCTTTTAACTTAGTTATTATCTCCTCAATTATATCCTCCAATTGATCCTCCTCTATATCTTTGTACCAAGTACCTTTCTTTTTTATTGAAAGAGTTTTGAGATATCTCCTCATTTGGTATTCCGTCTTGATAGCTCGTGATATATATGACATAGCTCTTTGGGAAAAGCGGTTCTTGAGTTCATCTACTAAAATCTCTGCTAATTCTTTTTCTTCTATCTCTCTACCTTGGTATATTCCAAATTTTGCAACCGCATCCAGAGATAAACCACAAAAAAACTCTCCATCTACATACAGATTAACTCTAGAAGAATCCTTCTTTTGCGAAGAAAGTTGTGTTACTTTCATTATTTAATTGTTGCCTTTACCTCTTTGACTATCTTATCCCTAAGTTTCTTATCTTCTTTGAGCATCTCTGATGTAGCCTCCTTACCCTGACCAAGTTGCATATCTCCATGGTTGTACCAGGAACCTTTCTTTTCTACGATACCAAGATCTAGAGCTGCATCTATGATACTACTCTCCTTATCTATTCCCATTGGGTATATCATGTCGAAAGTGGCCTCCTTGAAAGGAGGAGCCATCTTGTTCTTAGCAACTTTCACTTTTCTGGTGTGCCCTATTATCTTCCCATCTTTAAGAATTTTATCCTTCTGTCTAATATCTAACCTTATAGAGGCGTAGAACTTAAGAGCATTTCCACCCGTTGTAGTTTCAGGATTTCCAAACATAACTCCAATTTTCATTCTTAATTGGTTTATGAAGATTATTGTTGTCCCTGTCTTACTTGTGATTGCTGTTATTTTTCTTAAAGCCTGCGACATTAATCTAGCTTGAAGTCCCATATGACTATCTCCCATCTCTCCTTCTATTTCTGCCCTAGGTGTTAGTGCAGCAACAGAATCTACTACAACAACTCCAAATGCAGCAGATCTTACTAATGTTTCTAATATCTCTAAGGCTTGCTCACCAAAGTCTGGTTGTGAGATATAGAGGTCATCTAGTTTGAGACCGATATTCTTTGCATATGTAGGATCAAATGCGTGCTCTGCGTCTATAAGGGCAACGGCCTCACCCATTTTTTGTGCCTCTGCCATTATGTGTAACGCCAGTGTGGTCTTTCCAGAGGACTCCGGTCCGTATATCTCTATTATTCTTCCCTTAGGAATACCCCCAACACCCAAAGCCACATCTAAAGAGAGGGCTCCTGTAGGAATAACCTCCACATCTATCTTTTTGTCATCACCCAGTTTCATAATTGATCCCTTGCCAAATTGCTTCTCTATTTGGGACACCGCTATCTCTATTGCTTTCTTCTTTGGAGATTCTACATTCTCGCTTTTTGTCGGAGTAGATATCGTTTTTTTCTTTTTAGTTGTTGCCATTTTTCATTATTAAAAAATTTAAGGTACTATTTAGAATAACAGAGGAAACCTATTTGGTCAAAACAAAAAAATAGTTGTTTAATTAACCGATAATATTTCCTATATTACCAAGTCTTCTATGACTTTACTTAGATTCTGGATAAAGCCATCTCTTAATTCTTTCTTCTCTCTTATGTACCTGGCAATCTCTATCTGAACAGAGGGAACTCTAAGTTTAGAAGCAACAAAAAGACTTAAGCTCTCTTGAGGACCATCTGGAAATCTAAATACGGGAATACTGGAGCCTTTTAAGATGCCCTTTGGGAGGTCTGCTTTAATTTTCTTAGATAACTCTATTGATTTGAAAAACTTACTAGGATAATAGATTGCTATGTCATAGTTATTACCATCTTTTAGGCCGTGTATGTCTATAAAATACTTAATATTTTCCTTTTCGACAAGGTTTCTAATTTCCTTTTTATATGGGTTGGACTTCTCTTTGTGGTAATTATAGTCCATGTCAGACTCATCAGTAAGAACAATACCGAAGGATTTCGTCTCCTTGCATACTTCCTCAACAAGAATATCTGTTAAGGGCTCCCCTATTTTGTATGCCATACTTAACTTGGGTCTTTTGTGTGCATACACATGAGGTGCTGAAAGAAGTATTGGTTTAGAACCTATGATTGTTTTAAAAGTTTTAGGATTCATTATGTATAAATTAACATATATACAGGATGAGTTCCAAATCCTGTAGAAGATAACTATTCTTTAACAACATCTAGAAGGTTTGGTTGCTCACCTCCTTCAACTTGACCGCCCTCCTCTTTTACCTTATCTACTTTCCTAACCAACTGGTTAAACCTGGTAGTACTAACAGTATCATACTGTTTTTGTAATGAAGATATCCTATCTCCAATTTTGTAAAATTCTCCAGAGAAACTATCAAACTCTTTCTCAAAGGCTTTTACATGACCAATAATGTTGTAAATATTCTTCTGTACTCTAAAGTTCTCATAAGACTGCCTTACCATCCTAAGAATTGCTGTAAAACTAAATGGTCCTGCCAATATAACCTTGCTTTCCATTGCTTCTTGGGAAAGCCCAGGCATCTTGTCATAAATATAAGAGAAGATCATTTCATTAGGTATGAACAAAATTACAAAGTCTACAGTCTTATCTTCAGGATTAATATAATCTCTTGAGGTAACTTGCTTTATCTTCTCTTTAACGTCCCTCTCAAAGTCCTTCATATATTTTTCTTTCATACCCTTATCCTCCGTATTTGACATCTTCTGTAAGTTGGCATAAGGGAATTTAGAGTCTACATTTATTCTAGTTCCATCTGGAAGAAATACTGCAAAATCTGGACGTGTTTTTGAACCCTCCTGCTGTTTATTAAATTCATAGTCCACACCTCTTACAAAACCGGCCATCTTAAGAAGATCGTCTGCAACTCTCTCCCCAAATTGACCTCGAACCTGGTTGTCTGAAAGAAGTTTTTTAAGATTTTCCGTATTCACAGATAATTGCTCTGTTATCTTCCTACTTTCTTCAACAGAACTTTTTAAAGTAGCATAGGAATCTATCCTCTCCTTTTCAGCCTCTTTAAGATAGTCATCCATATTCTTTACCATCCTTTCTATCTCTTTCCTCTTGTTTTCCAAATCTATTCTGGATTGCATAGTTTCTGAACTTAGAGATTCTTTAGCAGCTCGCACTAAATAATCGTTTGCCTCCATTAGAGCTTTTGGAACTATATCTTCCAATCTCTGTTCAATAGTGTCAGTGATGTCTTCGCTCCTTATTTGCTGTCCCTTTTTTAGAAGGTAAAAGGCACCAATTCCAAGCAAGATCCCCCCAACCAAAGCTACTATTACTTCAAGCATAATGATAATATCTGTAATGTTATATATGATATTATAGAGCAAACATGGAAAAGAAACTATCTAACACTCAGACAATCTTTATTAAAAACCTCTTTCTTACTACAGTATTAGGAGGAATTATTGGGATACTAAATTACCTCTTTAATATTTTTGTAGCTAGATATACCAACCAAGAAATCTTTAGTACCTTTAGTGCTACTCTAGGAATAGTATATCTTGTTCAGATACCTGCTACAGCTATACAGGCAGTTATAACAAAGACCGTCGCAAAAAACAGAGAGAAAAATCTTAATCATTACAAATGGTACTCACTAGGGATATTTTCCATACTTGGGGTTATCTTTTCTGTCCTGTTTTTCTTAGGTAGAGATAGTATTGCAAACCTAGCGAATATCCCAGTAGAAACAATCTTGTACTTAACAATTACTCTCTTCTTCGCTTTCACAAGTCCTACTGCAAAGGGATTCCTTCTAGGGGAAGAGAAGATTGGTACAGTTAATATCATACTGTTACTAGAAACAATACTAAGATTTGGAATGGGAGCGTTGGCAATAAAGATGGGCGGTTCTATTCCCATCCTGATTCTTGCTAACTCCTTGCCAGCGATGTTAACTACCATAGTGTTGCTTCCACTTCTTAAATTCAAAAAGACAAGTGATATTGATACAGGAGAGAAGCTTACGATCGATTTTAGAGAATTAATATTAATAGCCCTTGCCTTTCTCTTTCTCAGCGGACCTTTTATGCTAAGTATGCCTCTTGTAAACCCAGAATTCAGGGCAGAGTTTTCAGCAATATCTGTTCTTGGAAGGTTAGTCTATTTTGCTGCTGTTTTAACATCTTCTGTCCTATTTGCTAGGCTAACAAATGAGTCTGAAGAGAGTAGTCAAAAGAAAAGTCTCTTAATATCTCTTTTCCTTTCTATATCTATTGGGCTTGTTATATCGATAATCTTTTTCCTCTTCAAGGATTTAATCGTTAGCATCTCTGTAGGCGAACAATATTCCATGGTATCTCAATACATTGGAGGTTTCGGTCTAAGT
>DAOTFQ010000045.1:0-4792 GCA_035446665.1 Candidatus Dojkabacteria bacterium
TTACTAATTCAAAAAACTTGTTAATATTCTTCACTGCAAAAAGATTCTCATTACTATCTTCCTCCATGAAAGATTTAATGTAATCACTCTCAGTAACAAAATCATAAAGAATTTCCAATACTGGCCTATTGTCTTTGACTTTCCTAATCGCTATATCTATTCTTTCCAAGAGGTTACCTATCCCCACAATAGCCTTCGGAGAAAGAATTTTTGTTAGCTCTTCATTTTTAATATTGTTAATCTTTTCATCTTGCTCTTTAATATCTCCCTCCCCTAGTTTTATTCCCCATAGAGATTCCAACTCCTCAAAAAGGGTTCTCTTGTTAAGCCTGGCCCTCTTATTTACCTCCAGATACTCCCTTGGAGTAAGTCCCCATATTGGCATAGACATTAGTCTGTACATAGAAATCTCGTCTGAATAATCTATTAGGATTCTCAAGAAGGCAATAATATTCCTTATCTCTTCCCTAAAATATAGCCCTCTTGAACCACCTAGCTTGTATGGAACTCCCCTGTTCCTAAGTGCCTGAACAAAGGTGTCTGCATGGGCATTGGCTCTTACAAATATTGCAATATCTGAAAATTTATACTGACCTTCTTCGTTTAGAAAAAAGGCCTGTCCCTTTTCGTCAAAACTTTGGACTGAACTCCCCTCGATTAACAATTCTTCGTAACCTGTTAACCTAAGAATTTCCTCTACAACTTTTTCTGCTTCTTTTATTTCGTTCTCCGCAACAAGAAGATTAACAACCTTGTCCTCTTTTTTAAAAGCATTTCTTGCTACTAACTTTTTATTTATTTTCTCTGTAACTTCCAGCCTATTAGGGTTGTTGTTTTTAATGAGAGCATAAGAAGCATCTAAAATCTCTTGCCTGGATCTGTAATTTTCTATGAGAACAATTTCTTTTGCATCTGGGTATGTCTCCTTGAATTGTAAAATATTAGAGATTGCCGCCCCTCGGAATTTATATATGGCTTGGTCATCGTCCCCTACAACGGTAAGTAAGGGCCTCTCCTTGCTCTTTGTCCCCTCCTTTTCTTTCTTACTTTCCTTTTCCCCTTTTTTCTTCGCCTTCTTCTCTGCTTCCTCTCCTAATACCAAGGTGTTAACTAAAACATTTTGTGTGTAGTTTGTATCTTGGAATTCATCTACTAAAATATATTTAAATTGTTTTCTATATTTAGCTAAGATATTTTTTCTCTCTCTGAAGAGTTTCAAGGTTAACAAGATTAGATCTCCAAAATCTACCTTAGAATTTTCTATTTTTAGGTCGGAATATTTTTTATATGTCTGAGCTAATTCATTCACCCTTTCGTATTCTTCTTTCTCTTCCTTAGTTCCCTTTGGTAAAGTACTGGCGTATTCTAAGTAATCCCTTGGAGAAACATCCTCATCTTGAAGTCTAGAGAAGTGTTTAATGATATCATTTATGAATTTAGTAGGGTTTCCTCTGGGTCTTAGGGTCTTGAGAGGAAGATCGTAGAAGTGTCTCCTAAGAAATATGTATGCCTGGGTTGTAGACATTAATGAATAACTTCCGTCTAAACCAATATTGTATCCCTCTTCCCTCAGGATCTTGTCACAAAATGAGTGGAAGGTAGATATTACAGGTTCCTCATAGCCATACTCCATTTCAAGGTCTACCCTGTCCTGCATCTCTTGAGCGGCTTTTTCTGTAAATGTTAAAGCTAAGATTTCAGAAGGCTTGGCTCTTCCATCTTTCATAATGTTTATTATTCTCTGTGTTAAAACTGCGGTCTTTCCAGTCCCAGCACCAGCAATTATTAGAAGATCTCCATCGTTGTATTCAACTGCCTTTTTCTGGTTTTCGTTTAATCTTATTTGAGACATTTACTGTATAGAGAAGAATAAGATTACCAAGTAGAGAATAACCCCAAGAAGGATTGCAACTATTAGGGCTGTCCATAATTTCCCTGAAGGAAGCTTTGCTATTCCTTCTGAAAAATATTCCTTGAAACTTTTCTTTTTACTTTTAGACATTTGGTTTATTTATTAATTTATTTTGCTAATTCTCTTAAAACCGCTACTTCCTCTTCAATACTCTTTGGAGACTTCATTGCAGGGGTCTCCAGTATAAAGGGGATATTTTTGAATTTGTCATATTTAAGAATTTTTCTAAAGGTTTCCTTTCCTATTTTCCCTTCTCCTAAGTTGGCATGCCTGTCTTTGTTTGAACTACATTCTGGTACAGAGTCGTTTATATGGATACTTTTAACAAGGTCTATGCCAAGAACATCTTCTATAGCCTTAACAACATCGTCAAAATCATTCACCCAGTCATAGCCCGCTGCAAAAGTGTGTTGAGTATCTAGGACATAACCTACCCTTTCTTTGTTCTTAACTCCCTCTCGGATTTTCTTTAATTCTTCGAAACTTTTCCCTAGGTTGGAACCTGTCCCAGCTGTTGTTTCTACAAGTAATTTTTGCGATCCTTTTACTTCATCTAGTACCCATTGTATTCCTTTGGAAATTCTCTCTAAGCTTTCTTCGTAATCTAGTTCTTGTTGAGATCCTGGGTGAAAACAAATTCCGAGGATTTCTGTTTCTAATTTCTTCTTCTTTATTTTCTCTGCTACTCTCTCTGCGAAATCTAAGTAAACAACTAAACCCATCTTCCCGAGGTGGAAAAGCTTTTTGTCTTCCCTTGCTAGGTTTGTTAGGTATATTCCATGTATTAGGATTTTCTCTATTCCTGAGTCTTCTAGTTCATTAACAAACTTTTCTACCTCATCCTCCCCTATTTTCTTAGTAGCCCATCTCATTGGGGTAGTTGGCATCATTTGGATAGTATTTACTCCATACTTTTTACCGTTTTTTATTGAATTTTCTATTCCTCCTGAGGAGGATACATGTATTCCTAGGTACATGCCCTATTCTAGCATAGATAATAATAATGCAGTATAATTATGGCTATTTGGAGAGGTGCCTGAGTGGTCGAAAGGAGCTCACTGCTAACGAGCCGTAGGTCATAATAGCCTACCGAGGGTTCGAATCCCTCCCTCTCCGTTTTCAGTCTTCTCCTCCTTTAGATTACTTCTACACTCTCTGTAGATAGAGGTATCACTATTTAAGGATTACCATCTAGAGAGAAATAATATATAATCCAAGTATGGAAAAGAACGAAAACAAACTCAATTCTTTCCTTCTTGGTCTGAGTATCACTCTCGGAACAATAGTTGTCGGTTTAATCAGTTACATTTTCTTTACTTCCAATATAAAACTTCCATTGCAAGAAGAGGATCGTTGTGAGTATGCGGGTTGGGCATATGCTCACGGAGAGACCTTTGACTCCACAGATGGTTGCAACATATGTGTTTGCAATGACGGAGCAATCGCTTGCACGGAGATGGCCTGTGAGAGTCCATCTCCTGAAGATTTAAATTAAATTTTTAATAATATGGAAGTACAAGAGAACCTGAGGAGTAATCCTCAAGAGGATTATCTTAGGAAAAATTCCCAAAACGATTCCAAGGGGAAAGACATTGGTGTGGCTGTCTTGAATATTTTTCTTGCAATAGTGACTGTAGTTCTTCTTGGGTATATTGCCTACAAGAATGGGTATATAGATCTGGACAATATCTTAAACATACAAAAAGAGGAGAATGAGGAAACAGGGGAAGAATCCTCTAATCTCCCAGACTTCGGTCTAACAACTTTTGAGGGAGATTACTTTACTGCTGTTTTGCCACTAGAATGGACAATTACAGAATATACTAACGGAGAAGGAACAAGTATGATTTCCTCAGGAGGGCCTTCTTATACTGGTTTAACTGGGATTTTAATAACTAATAATGAGGAAGAGATAATGAAGATAGAGGGAGTCTCTGGAATAGGCTTTATTGGTTGTCCTGAACTTCCTAGGTTCGAAGACACAGATCCAGATTACGAAGAGAAGCAGGAGGATTTAGTAAGTGAAATAGGAGAAGATATTCAGTATTTAGATTTTACAGACACTCCCTACTCTGAATTTACCTGGCTGGGTAAAACGGTAAGAAGAGTCCAGAGTGCAATATATTACGATACCATAGATGGAGATGACTACTTCCAACCTCAATGCGAGGTCTCTTTTATCAGGATAGAAGATCTTGGGTTTGAAGATAAAGATGGTAACAGAGGGGATACTTACATGTATACAATATCTGAAGAGGCTACAGAAGAACAGTTAGAGAATTTAGACAAGATATTAACAAGTATGGCTGTTATTTAGAAGAATTCTGTCCTTTAAAATCCTTTTTTGCAGATATGTAGTATAAGATCATTGTTATTAATATCCCGAGAGAAAGAATTAATTCTGCGATTTCATATTCTTGTGGACCAATACCCCTTCTGCTTATAACCTTAAGGTTTATTGCTGTTGCAAAGAAGTAAAGGAAGAGATATGGAGGGACAGTGAAATATCTTAAATATTTTTTAGTTTCTTTTTTTAGTTTGATAACCTTAGATAGAATACAAGCAACAAACCAGCTAAAAATTCCATATGCTCCAATGCCTAGATACATATAACCTACTTTGCTGTGTATAACACCAAAGTTATGTAGGTTAGTCTCAGATTGTACATTCCTCTCTAGAAAGGGGATTTCTGTTTCTCCATCAAATATCCCGTCTGCCTCAATGTTAAACAATCTTTGCCCCCAGCTTATCTCCTCCCCTGCCACAAAGAGAAACCCAAAAGAGAGTAAAAGAAATATTACGAACATAATTTTAGAAAATTTTCTAAATCTAAGGGATAATAAGAAAGCAAGAACTGAAGAGGATGTGTATGCTAAGACT
>DAOTFQ010000046.1:0-2314 GCA_035446665.1 Candidatus Dojkabacteria bacterium
AGTAATGAGAATCTTTTTGCAGTGAAGAATATTAACAAGTTTTTTGAATTAGTAAAAACTTATGAAAAAGATAATCCGGAATCTAATATCTATGAATATGTAGATTTTCTTAACTACAGTATAGAGATAGGAGAGTCTCCTCTGGTTGACCAGGTAGATATGGACGAACTAAATGCTGTAAACATTATGACTGTCCATGGTTCCAAGGGATTAGAATTCCCCGTCGTTTTCTTAGTAAATCTTGTAGCAGAAAGATTCCCGTCAAGGAATAGGCCAGATGCTATTCCTATTCCAGAAGAACTTATTAAAGAAACAATGCCTTACGAGATTAGCGATAGTGAGTTAAATATCCAAGAGGAAAGAAGATTGTTTTATGTAGGAGCGACAAGGGCGAAAGAAAAACTTTTTCTTTCCGCTGCATACTTCTATGGAGATGGGAAAAGAAAGAAAAAACCAAGTATCTTTCTTAACGAAATATTAGAAAGAGATGTAGAAGAAGAATTTTCAAACACTGAAATAGATAATTTAATGGGGAATGAATTAAAGATGACAATAATAGAAAACGATGACTTTGAGGCAATCGTAGACGATCCGAAGAAGCTAGGTTTAGCAAAAAGGTTTAGTTATTCCCAATTGAAGATTTACGAATCTTGTCCTAGGCAATATGAGTATGCATATGTTCTAAGAGTTCCACAGAAGCCTAGTCCTGCATTCTCTTTTGGGACTACAGTTCATAACACATTGAAGGATTTTTATTCTCTTCTAAGGCAGTCCAAAGGTGGTCTTGAGGGGATAACGGATGTCCCAACGAAGGAAGAGTTGTTAGAACTATATGAGAAGCATTGGGTAAGTACTGGTTATGAAAGTAGTAAGCAAGAGGAGGAGAGAAGGAAGGAAGGAGTGGAAATAATGAAAAACTATTATGATAATCTCTTCAGTAAGGATGAAAGCCCAATGAGGTTGGAAGAATCTTTTGATATCCATGTAGGTTCTACTGTTTTTGTTGGTAAAATAGACAGGATAGATTTTGTAAGAAAGAATGAGGATGTAACAGAGGTAAAGATTGTGGACTACAAGACAGGACAAGAGAAAGAGGCAAAGGATGTTAAAGACGACTTACAACTTCCTTTGTACGCTCTTTTTGCAGAGCAGAAATTAGGTTTGAGGGTTGTAAAGGCGGAATACATATATGTTGAAACAGGAAAGAGGTTAGAGGTGGACATTTCTTCTGAAAGAAGAGAGTTGGCGAAAGAGAAGTTGATTGAGATTATAGGTTTGGTTAAGGAAGGGAAGTTTGCACCAACACCAGGTTTCTTATGTAGATACTGTGATTACAATTCTATATGTAAGTATGCAGAGTTATAATTGATATAGTATAATCTGAACTATGGATTTGATACCTAAAATTCACAATTTCTTTGTACAGAAGGCGTATGCTCAGAATCTTGGAGGGAAGATAGGAGGGGAGATAGGTGAACTGGAAGGGAATGAGACAATAGACTCGGTAGACGGTCTTGTTGAAGCAGTTGTAGATATTGCGGTCCCTGTTGCTATTCTTTGTCTTGTTGTTCTAGTGGTTTATGCCGGTTATATGTTGATTTCTAGCCAAGGAAACCCTGACAAATTAAGGGAAGGAAAAGAGGTTTTGACAAATGCAATCATTGGGTTCTTTATAGTTGTTCTCTCAGTTGTTATACTGTTGTTACTAAGTGATACTTTAGGTTTAAATATTTATACATAAAATATGACAAGTATAAGTGAAATAGGGGAGCTTTTAATCCACTGGGGTCAAGATGTGACTCTAGAGAATGTGATTGATCAAAGGATTTTGGTTGCTATTAATTTCTTTGTTCTGTTTTCCACCTTAGTAGCCGTTGTCTTAATCATTGTTGCAGGTTATGGATTTATGACCTCTGCAGGAGAACCTGAAAAAGTTAAGAAGGCTCAGGGGACTCTGACAGCCGCTATTGTAGGAATGTTAATAGTTTTTCTTGCAAGAATGATAGTTGGTTTTACTTTGGATGTAGTTCAGGATAATGTTGGGGGGGAATCAGGAGGAGGAACGCCTGGTTATATACCTGCCACTCCCGTACCGCAGTAGTTGTATAGCTTGTAAGAGTTCTATATAATAATTATAGAAAAATATATAAATAATATTTAAATAAAAAATATATGAAGATTTCTAAGGCATTAGGAGCAGTAACGGGAGCAGTATCTGGTCTTTATTGGACTGGAGTGGTTAAGGCTCAGGCAATAGATGAGTATCTTCCAGACGATCCTCTTGGAGGGGACGAAAGTGTTTTGCAGTTGGCCC
>DAOTFQ010000046.1:2414-4753 GCA_035446665.1 Candidatus Dojkabacteria bacterium
GGGACTTTTGATTATCAAGGAGTATTGCAACTTCCGTAGGCATTAGATATAATTGGGACATTAATATAATGTTTAAATAGTACATATATGAAGATTTCTAAAGCATTAGGAGCAGTGACAGGAGTAGTATCTGGTCTCTATTGGACTGGAGTGGTTAAGGCTCAGGCAATAGACGAGTACCTTCCAGACGATCCTCTGGGAGGAGATGAGGATGTTTTAGGTTTAGCCCAGAGAGTAATTAGGTTAGCAATTCTTTTAGCAGCTTTAGTCTGTGTAGTAATCTTAATAGCAGCAGGATATTCATATATAACAGCAGCAGGAGACGAGCAGAAGATAGAGAAAGCAGGGAAGACCTTAACATACGCAATAGTAGGGTTAGTAATCTGTTTCATATCCGTAATCTTAGTAGAATTTGTTCTTGGTAACGTTCTTGTTGCAGGTTAAGAATAAACTCTTAGAGATTTAAAAAAGATGTTTATAGATTTGCAGTCCCTTAATTTTACAAGCTTCGGAGACTTAAAAGAGTTTGTGTTTTTTGTTGTCCAACTTGGGATGTCACTTTCAGTATTGTTAGTTGTTGCTTCTTTGGTAATTACTGGATTCAAGTATATTTTCTCAATGGGTGACGAGGAGAAGGTTAAGGGTGCCACTAGGTCTTTGACATTTTCTCTTTTAGGTTTGGTTATAATTTTCTTGTCTCCTAGACTAATAGAGTTTATAATAAACGAAGTTTTAACACAGAATTAATGAAAAAGTTTTTTACAAAAATAATTGCTTTCCCAGTATTTTTCTTAACTAGTCCTGTTTTTGCACAAACGGGAGAAGAACTACCGCCTCCACCAAAACTCGCTGAAAGTATTCAGCCTATTGTGAATAGGGTTCTGGGGTATCTTTTTCCAATAGCGGCATTAATTGCTCTTGTGTTTATCGTTATGGGAGGATATATGTGGATTATCTCCGGTGGAGACCCTAGTAAAGTTAAACAAGCACAGGGAACTCTTACATGGGCAATTTTAGGTTTGATAATTGTTTTAGTAATTTTTGGAATATTAAGGATAGTTATTAACTTTCTTTCCTAGGTATGAAGAATAACAAGTACAAGGCAGAGAACTTTTTTAAAAGTCAGGGGCATGCTAGGAGTGGCTTGAAGTTAATATTTAAGAACGAGAGGAATTTCAGGATAGATTTAATAATGGCCTTTGTTGTAATTTTGGCTGGGCTAGCTTTTGAAATTTCTTACACCGACTGGATAGCTCTTAGTTTAGTAATCTCTATGGTGTTTGTGGCAGAGACAATTAATAGTGCAATTGAAGCTCTTTGTGACACTGTTTCCTTGGACTATAAGGTGAACATTAAATATGCTAAGGATGTAAGTGCTGGAGCGGTTTTAGTTACTGCTTTGGTTTCTGTTATAACAGGTCTAATAATATTTATGCCATATGTGATAGCTGGGGTTAAAAAGATCTTAGAGCTAGTGGTATAATTTCAATATGTCAAAACTGTCCAAAATAGTTTTTAACATTTTAATAATCTCTTTCTTCGGGATATATTCTTTTTCTCTTTTTAACCATCCTGTTTATTCTAATACTGTAGAAGAACTAGAGGAGCAGATTGCCGAGAAAGAGAAAGAGATTAAAGAGAAAGAGAGTGTATTAGAGAGTGTAGAGGCTAGGATAGCAGAGATTAGTAATAGTAATTATTCTGTATCTCAGAAGATTAACCTTTTAACTGCAGAGATTACGTCTCTAGAGGAGAGTATAGAGGAGACAGAGAGGGAGATAGATGAGAAGGTTAAGGGGATAGAGGAAAAACAAGAGCAATTAGCGACTATGAAGGAGTTAATAGATGAGGTGTCTGGAGATTTGTATATGCAGAGTAGGTATAAGTTAGCTAATTTTTTTCTTAATAAAGATAATTGGTCGAATATTGTAGAAACTTTGTTTATTAAACAGAGTACTATATCTATGTTAAGGAGGGAAGCAGAGAAGATAGGGGGGGAGTTTAGTTCGTTGGCAGAGAGTAAGGCAGAGTTAGATAAGGAGAAAGAAGATTTAGATAAAGAGAGGGCTGGTTTAGATGAAGCATATAAGTTACTTGCAAATGAGAGGGCTAAGTTACAGGCAGAGTTGAGTAGGGAAGTGGCGGCGAAGAGTGGTTTAACAGCACAAATAGGGGGTATAAAAAAACAACTTTCAGAATTGCAAAATTTTCTTATGTTAGTAAGATCTGGTGGGACTGTTGTTAGTGCTGGATCTCTTATTTCAACAAATTCTCTTGGCTCGTATGATAATTTTCAGAAAGTAGCCCCTTCTAAATCTTTTGGGGTCTTTTCCTTTGGA
>DAOTFQ010000047.1:0-4734 GCA_035446665.1 Candidatus Dojkabacteria bacterium
AGAAGATATACAATTTGTAAATCCACAAAACCTCCAATCCAGAGGCAAGAAGAAGTAATAAGATAAATAGAAAAGAAGCTGGAAAGTAGGAGGGGAGGGCTAGCTCAAATTTATTAAGATTAATAAGGGATAATACTCTTTTCAACAAAAGACTCTATTTCATTAACCACCTGGTCCCTCTCCTTCATACCACTAGCAGCTGTTCTTACCGTCATATTAAAAAGCTCTTCATTCGTGGTATCTAACCAATAACCGTTATAAGCAAGATATATTATAAGAGCAAATATCCCCATTCTTTTATTACCATCCTCAAATGGATGGTTCTTTATACAAAGATAATAAAGCATAGCCACCTTAGAAATAAGAGTAGGGTAGAGATCCTTTCCTCCTATTCTCTGAAATGGTTGTGCTAATGAACTCTCTAACTTACCTGTATCTCTAACCTCATAGGTAGAATTATTCCTTTTTTGCTCCTCTTTCATATAATCACTGAAAAGCCTAGCAACATATTCAAGCTCTTGCCTTGTAATTCTGTCCTTCATATTAAGCATTTTGCAGTTTAATTATTGCCTCCTTGTATTGAGACATCGTTCTGTCAAAGACATTCTTTAGAAATTCTTTCTCTTTCTCACTAAGTTTCTTTTCTTTCATTTGCATAACTAGAAATTATAAAAAGTTGAAAAAGGTTTGTAAAGGAAATATAATCTGAACTAATCTTACGGGCGATTAGCTCAGCTGGCTAGAGCGTCACATTGACATTGTGGAGGTCACAGGTTCAAGCCCTGTATCGCCCATTTGACCCCTACTTATGTTTTAAAACATAATCTTTTATACTTATTGTTACCACCTTGTCGTGCTCTTCCTTTAGTTTCTTATGCACCTCTCTCGCAATTTCCTTCGGAAATACACTCCTATCCAAACCCAATAGAGAGTAATCTTCTATCATAGATATATCCACATGACCATCAAAATTGTTATGAAGAATAAATTCTGTAAGATGTTTGATTAATTCCTCTCTTCCATTAATCTTAAGATTTGGGATTTGTTTCTTTAAACCAAGAAATATTGGAACCGTCCCTGGGTAACTAGATTCTTCTAATAATTCAGTCATTTTCTCCAAAGCCTTATCTGTCCTAAAAACCAAATTACTTAGAACACTAGAACCATAACCCCTGTTCGTTGTAAGACATAGTCTTCCCGGAGAAAATTTTCTCAAGAGTTTGTTGAAGGATTCTTTAACTTCATCTGATATCTGAGGATCTCTAACATTCCTTAATTCTGAACCTGTTAAGGTTTGGTCAAAGTCCACAAAACAGAAACTTTGCTTCTCATCACTCTTTAGAAGTATTTGTTCTACAGCTTGAGTAAAAGAGTTTACTTCTATAGCCTCGTAGGTTACACTTTCTTTCTCTAATGGTTCATTCTCAGATTCTGAAGCAAAATCTCCTGTGAAAGAACTAGCTCTTATTTCTCCCTCTAATGTACTCATAATAAATTCTAACAAAAATTATCTAAAATTTTAACAACCTCCTCCGTGGTAGAGGTCTCCATTAACTCCTTACGGAGCTCATTAGCACCATCAAATCCAGTGATATATGCTTTTATATACTTCTTCTGGCTATTAAAAGGCTTCTCTCCCTCCCAGGTTTTATCGAAAAGCCTTAAGTGTTTTATAAGTATATCAACCTTTTCCCTAGTAGAGATCTCCTCCAATCTTCTCCCCGAAAATAGCCACGGATTATTCATAATACCTCTTGCAACCATAAAACCATCTACTCCATATCTTTTTACATATTCCTCTCCCTGTTTAAGAGATTTAATATCTCCATTACCTATAATTAAAGTTTCTGGCGATATTTGATCTCTTAGCTTTACACATTCAGCTATCATATCCCATCTGGCAGGCGTAGAGTAGCCCTCTTTTGAAATCCTCCCATGAACTGTAATAAGGTCTAAGTCTAAAGTGAGGAGGAAACCTATCCACCCCTCTACATCTACCTCATCATATCCCAATCTCGTCTTTACACTCACAGGAAGACCTCCAGAAGCCCCTTGAACAGCTTCTATTATCTCCTTTACCAAGGGTTTTTCCTTAATCAAAGCAGAGCATCTACCACCAGATAAAACATCTCTAACAGAGCAACCAATATTAATATCTATACCATCTGGTTTGAGTTTTTTTACATATTTAAGTGTTTCAACATAATCTTCTACCGTATTCCCCCACAACTGAACAATAATAGGTCTCTCCTTTCTTGTAAAATCAAGCCTGTGTATTACCTTTTCCTTACCCTTAGAACAAAAACCCTCCACATTCAAAAATTCTGTAAAGAAAAGATCTGGCCTACCAATATCACAGAGGACTTGTCTAAAAACTGTATCTGTAACTCCCTCCATGGGTGCTAGGGCAGATATGTACCCTTTCTTCTTTTTTATCTTCCAATAAATATTCATAGCCCATTTTAGCACATAGCTAATAGCCGAAAGTGGTGAGATAGCCCCTTTACATATCTCGTTGTTTAAAATAAACTTAAGTAGTAGATTAAAACTGCCTAAGATGGAAACAAAAAACGCCCTGATTGACAACTCTGGTCAACAATCTTTAAATGAGATAAAAATTGACTCCTACCTCAGCATCTTTTTCTTTACAGTTCAGGATTTTTTAAACTGGTGGTATGTAAAGATGCCAATATGGCATCTAAGAAGATTAGCAAGGCTTAGTGTTGTGATAGATGATCAATTTTCTATCTCTTTACTACTTAAGAACTTCTTCCTCCCGTGGCATAGAGATAACTCAATGATAGGCTATCTATTTGGAATAATAATGAAGCTTCTGTATCTTCCAATTGGGATATTTATTTACTTACTTAGTATGGGTCTTTATCTTTTATTTTTCTTCTTCTGGTTATTACTCCCAATAGGTTCACTAGTCTTCATAATACTCTCTTTCTTTAATTCCTTAACTTAAAAATATAGACATGGCTTTAGAATTTGACACCAAAAATAAAACTATTACAGGATTTCATAGAAAAGATAAGGGGACATTTGGGATAATAGAGGAGAAATATCCCATATTTGAAGATGACAACATCTCAATATTTACAGTAACCAGAGACCATTTTTTTAGTATTACAACTCCACAAATTAAAGCTATCCTTAACAACTTTTTAAGATATAAAAACTTTAACGACAAAAAAAGACTTGTTGCGAATATTCTGCTAATTCCAGGATTAATAATTGCATTTGCTTTGGTCCTAAAATATTCTACAATCCTAGACTCTTTTCCAGGTATTTTAGCTCTGTTAGAATCTGACTTAACAGATCTTCTATTTGGAATTTCCATTCTTAGCGTAATAATTTTGTGGCATGACTTCTACGAAGACCAGAGTCATCCCATTAAGTTACCCAAGCCAGGAAAAATTACACAGAGGGATATAGACGAAATAAGGGCAAGTGGTTTTAAATTTGGAAGATACGCACACCTAGAAACAATTAACTTCTTAACAGAAGAGAGTTTAGAGTTACTTTGTTTATTTACTAAAGAGAATTCTTTTAAGACTCTCTCTCTGTACAACCAGCTAGTGGCCTCAAACTTTGAGGTAGGGCAGATAATTAGAAGAACGGGAGTTGATATAACACCAGAGATTTTAAATAATGCAGGAGTAAATGAAGAGACTGTCCCTGATTACCCAGTTACTGCACTAAGAAGTGTTCTAACTTATGCCCTTGAGGAAGCACTCCTTACGAACAGTAAAGAGATTCAACCACAACACCTCTTTCTCGCAATAAGCAAAGTTTTCCCTGTAGTAGAGAAGTTCTTACGAGAGAACCAGATAAACATTGAAATTCTAAGGGAAGTAACTGCCTACAACAATGAGATTATTTATCGAAAGAATAGAACAAAGTATTTTAATCCAGATATCCCTTATTACAAAAAAGGAGGGATTGCTAGATCATGGATATATGGTTATACCTTTATTCTAAGTCAATTTAGTAAGGATATCAATGAGGAAGTTGCGGAATCTAAAGATATTTTTGGTATAGGTCATGATGATGAGATAGAATTGTTAGTTGCTACTTTGGGAAAATTGTCTAATAAAAACGCCCTCTTCATAGGTGAACCTGGAGTAGGGAAGTCTAGTCTAATTTTGGGACTAGCCCAAAAGATTAACTCTGGAGATGTTCCAGAACAACTAAAAGATAAGAGAATTATTCAATTAGACATTAACAACCTTATAGCTAGGGCACATAAGGAAAAAAATCTAGAGGAACTCATTATAAAAGCTTTTCAGGAATTAGAAAAAGCAGGGAATACCATTCTCTACATAGACGAGATGCAGGAGTTAATACCTAGACAAGCTCAAGGATCTACTTCTTCAATCGCTGGCATGATAATGCCCTACATAATAGACAGCAAGTTCCCAATTGTTGGGACAACTAACTATGCAGACTACAAGAGATATTTCTACAGCAATGAATCTTTAAGACAAAGTTTTACAAATATCGAGGTTAAAGAGGTCTCTCCAAAAGACACTTTAACTATCCTTGAAAGTAAAATTCCTTCCCTAGAGAGGAACTTCCAGTGCTTCATAACTTTTCCAGCACTTTTTGCTGCTGTAGAATTTTCCCAGAGATATATCACAGACAGGAAACTGCCTAGTAGTGCAGTACAAACAATAGAATCTGCCTGCGCATGGGCTCAAGCTAACAATGTCCCCAAGTTAACAGCTGAGC
>DAOTFQ010000048.1:0-4598 GCA_035446665.1 Candidatus Dojkabacteria bacterium
AAACGGAGAGATTAGATGCAGATATGAACGAATATGTACAATTTAGACAATCTCAGCACACAGATTCCTTTGAATCTTACGAAAGTTTTAGTTACTCTTTAAAAGAGGTTGAGAGTGCTATTAACCTAATTTACAACCGGGAAGATCTAAGATACTTTGAAACCGAATTTGAGCAGAAAGAATATCTTCAAGATTTGTTAGCATTCCAGGAAGCAGTAAACAGTTACCAAGCGGATTCTAACAATAGACTTGCAGATTATCTAAAGACTACGGAATGGTATGCAAATTACAAAAATAACCCTAACAGAAACCCTGAGGATTTAGATTTAGCAATTAGAGTGATATCTTATACAAATATTCAGGGAGAACCACTACAATGTGTTACCTATGCTGTGATATTACCTCTGCTCTACCCAGAGTTAAATATCCAAGAGACTGGAGGCTCTGGTGCTAGTTCTGCTGCTGAGCTGATAAGTGACGACTACGTAGCATATAATGGCACTGTAGGAACGGGTTTCGGTGGCTTACTAGTTGTTGGAAATGATTTAAGTATAGATAGTTATCATGTGGGAGATTTGTTTGTCACAAAAGGAGAAAACTTTGGGCATATAGGAGCTATCTTAGGAAAAGCTACTGACGAGTTTGGTAATAAGTTACTCCTAGTTACAGATGCTAATAGGGGAAGGGATGGAAAAATCAAGTTCTATGTAGTTGGTGAGAACTCTCTATCGGATATATTCGGATCCACATTCAGGTATATTATCAGATCTGCAGAGAATCATCAGAAGCTTGCAGAATCTAATAACTAGGCAGTAAAAATCCTAGGTTTTCCTACTATCATAAGCCCAGTGTAAAAGTGCTTGTCTCTGTTTTTTTCTACAATCAAGTTCTCTCGGGGCACAATTCTTTTTGACTGCTCCCACATGTCTCCTTATCGCTTTCCATCTTTTAATCTGTCTCTCATCCTCCGGGGGAATTCTCCTTCCCATATAATATCTACAATACCATTGAAACCATCCTCTGGGATCTTCGTGGTAGATCCATCCTTTTTCCTGCCAATGAGAAAGAGGCATACTAGCATCAATACCGAAATAATTGAGGGAAGAGTTCTTTCTCTCAGGAGAAAGCTTTGCATTTTCAAACCAGTCATTTGGGAATTCGTCTTTACAATCCGTCATATATTTTCCACCAAAAACACCCAGTTCTAACATCTGTTTAGGAGTTAATTCTGGTTTAAACTCTGGATCAAAATTTTTACCAATAGGTTCTATTAAATAATAGACATAATCTGTTTGCATTTTGTCATTTACAACAACTTTCTTTTGCATAATTAAATTATACAACAAGGTAAAACATATTGATAAGGGGTGCCCTATAGTGTATAATACGTCTGTTCTTTTTACAACCTATTCGCTACAAAGGAGATTACTATGACTGAGGAAAAGAAGTTGGAATGCGTGTTGACAGTCAAATCTGGTTCCAAGACCATGAATTTGACAATTGGTCAAGATGGGCTTGACAACGAGAAGTGGGTTGAGGCCTTTAAGGCTCATTTTCCCAACTACCCTGATGGAGAATATGAAGCGTCGTTTAATGTTGACGGCCATGACTATCCATTTGGTGTGTATGAATGCAAGATTGAGTGTCTCTCTCTCTGTGAGGAAGATGAGGTCGAAGATGAAGGGACTCTTGAAGTGACTATTGCCATTCTAGGGCTCCATATTTTCTCTGACCTGCTCAATGCCATAATGTGCCTTGTATTGCAAGAAACGCCAGAACGTTTGGATTTTTGTATGGATAATGGAACATTTGTGATTGAAATCGGATAGGTAAGTAAGAGAGTGAGGTGGCAGATAGCGATCTTTGTGTAAGTGAAAACTTACCTATGCTATCTGCCCCTATATCCCCTTATATTGCAACCCTTCTTTTCTGGAAGAATTTGATATAGAGAATAGGTAATATCCCTAAAGTATTGAAAACGAATAGGAAAACAAACCATGTTTTTTCTCTATTCTGTGCTGCTTTCCACAGTGCGACCCCTTTCCAAACAGCATCCCAAATCGCCAATGAAATTATTACAAATGCTATCCAAGCAGGTGTATCACTTGTATTATATGCTGGAGCAAGTGTTATTAGGGTGTCCATACTAGATCTCCTATAAATTTAAATTCTAGGGGGAGTTACGCCCCTCTGGTCTGTATATTTACTTGTCTTGTCTCCTACAATAGGTTCAGATAATTGAGCAAAGAGATATGTCCCTATTTTCTCTCCAGGGTGTAAAACTATATCGAACTTTCCTAGATTTTTTATCTCTAAAACCGAAATCTCAGAGCTAAATGGAACCCCATCTAAAACAAGAGCAGTTAGATGAATAGTCATACCAGCCCTAGCATAAGTAGATCTCCCATCTAACATAGTTATTATATCTCTATCTGTTCTAACGCTCTGCTGAGTACAGCCTAACACAAAATCGTTAGGTTTAAGGATGTAAGGTTTTTTACTTAAGTCATATTTATCATACTTAAGCTTCTCTGGTTTCTTAGTATCAAAGAGCTGTCCTTCCTTTGGAAGGAGCAATTCATCTCCTAGATTAACAGTAATTCCCTTGGTTTCAATATGTAAATAACCTTGCACAATAATTTTCCCTTCGTGAATGTATCTACTTATTGTTTTATTTGACAGGAACATATCTTTTGGCAGTTAAGTGAATATATAAATATATACCATTTATACTTAGGATGTCTATAAAGTACTTGGGTCTCACTACTTGAAAGTCTGTGTTTATTGTGCGATATTATAGAGTATATAAATTATAAGTGTAGTTATCATGGGATATATTGACAATATAGAAGAGAAAACCTTAGATAATATTTATTTTAGACATGTTCTTTTTACTGGTAAGAATATGCAGTTAGTTGTTATGGCTCTTAAACCAGGTGAGGATATCGGGGAGGAGGTTCATGAGCATGTAGATCAGTTCTTTAGGATTGAACAGGGTGAGGCAAAAGTAATTATTGATGACCAGGAAGATGTCTTAAAAGAGGATATGGTTGCAATTGTTCCTGCAGGTTCAAAGCACAATGTTATTAACACTTCAAATGTAGATCTCAAGCTTTATACAATATATGCCCCACCTAACCATCCAGATGGAACTATTAATAAAGATAAAGCAGAGGCCGAAGAATACGAGAGGGCACAGCATCAGTAAAATTAGTAATTAATGCTTCCTTGCAACAGAGGGGAAGTGTGAGGCAAGTCTAAGTGCTGGGCTTTGAAGGAACTATTTTTCTACTGCCCCTACCCTCTTTTCCTTTTAGAACTTATTCCAAAGGTACTGATTTGTTATCTCATGGTGGTAGAGAATCTCAGTTTTCTTTATGGTCTTACCTAGTTCCTTCGGAGATCTGTTAGCTACTGCCTCTTTTAGTTCCAGGTATTTCTCCTTGGCTTTTTCTCCTAGTAGTTCGGTTGTAAAATCACTAGACTTGAAAATCCTAATTGCGTCGTAGATGTTAGAGGGAAGGGTTTTTGTCCTAACTCTTTTTTCGCTGTCCTTCTCTTCTTTTTCTCCCTCTAATCCTGTTCTTAATAGTGTGTAGATTAAAAGGTAAGGATTTGTATCTGGCGCTACAGAACGAACTTCTATTCTTGTAGAATGTTCATTCCCAATAGGGAGTCTAACCATTGAAGTCCGATCACTATGGGAATATTTTATTTTATTAGGAGCTTCGTAATTCGGATCTAATCTCCTGTATGAGTTAACACTTGAATTAAGGACTAAACATATCTCATTAGCATTACTCAGAATTCTTTCTGTGAAGTCTAATCCTTCTTTAGAAATTGTTCTTGGTTTAGATTTGTTGTAAAAGAGATTCCTTCCTTTCTTTGAAATTGAGATATTAGTATGCATCCCGCTCCCATTTATATTCATAAGAGGCTTTGGTAAGAAGCAAGCTGTACAATCCATATTTTCAGCTACCTGTCTCGCAACTAATTTGTATAACTGTATTTGGTCTGCAGCGTTAATGACATCTGCATATTTGTAATTTAATTCAAACTGTGAGGGAGCAACTTCCGGGTGGTCTTTCTCGTTTTCAAAACCAAGGGCTCTTTGAACTTCTGCAGTAGAATCTATAAACAATCTTAGTTTGTCTTTAGGAAGGGAATGGTAGTAACCTCCAGGAGAAACTAATTTAAAACCTTTTTCTTCAACATAGTGGGTTTCAGCATCTAGACCTTCTAGTAGGAATCCTTCAAGTTCTGCTCCTACATTTATTGTAAACCCTTTTTTGTCTAATTCTTCCACCAGCCTTTTTAATCTGGCCCTAAAGTCACATGGGTGAACCTGATAATCTTCGGTGTAAATATCTGCGAACATAGCTATTTTACCTGGTCCAAACAAACTTGCAGGTAGCCAGTAAAAGGAAGCCCAATCCAACTTAAGTCTGAGGTCAGATTCTGTTACATTGCTAAATCCTCTTATGGATGAGCCATCAAAGGTTAGATTAGAATCTGAGTCCAGTAAGAATTTCTTGTCATAGTCCAGCATATGGAATCTTCCTTCTAGATCAGAAAAGAACACGGTAACTGCTTTTATG
>DAOTFQ010000049.1:0-4521 GCA_035446665.1 Candidatus Dojkabacteria bacterium
AAAAATGAATAAGAATAATAGTAATAGTAGTTTACTTCAACTATGTACTCTTTCTGGTACGAGCGAAATAGGAAGAAATTCCAATTTCGTAGAATACGCAGATGAAATAGTTATGGTAGATGCAGGGTATTCGTTCCCTGGACAAGAATTATATGGCATAGATTATGTCATACCAAATACGAAATATTTAAAAAAGAACAAAAAGAAAGTAAAAGCCATTCTAATTACCCATGGTCACTTAGATCATACTGGGGCACTTAAATGGATACTTCCTGAATTAGATTATCCTCCCGTATACGCTGGAGGATTTGCTAAGGCTCTAATAGAAGAGAAACTCAAAGAGTACAAAATGGACAAGAAAGTAAAGATTATTGGTATAGATAGAAAATCTACCGTCAACATTGGGAAATACTTCAAGGCAACCTTTATTGGAATAAATCACAGTATTCCAGATGCTTTCTCAATATTTTTAGACACTCCCAAGGGGAATATCTTCTTCTCTGGAGACTACAAATTTGACAATAATCCCGCAAATGAGCCACAGAGTGACTACGAGAAACTAAGAAGTTTAAGAGGAAAGATAGATTTGGCTCTCATGGAGAGTACAAACGCTTCTACCCCAGGAAAGGCACCTTCTGAAACAGAAATTGCTGGAAACTTGGAAGAGATAATTAAAAACCAGAATGGTAGAGTTATTGTCTCTGCATTCTCTTCTTTAATAACAAGACTTTACTCTTTAATAGAGATCGCCAAGAAAACTAACCGTAAGGTTGTTTTGTCTGGAAGGAGTCTTGAGACCGCAATAGAAATTGCAAGAGAAAAGAGATACATAAACATTAGCGACGAGTACCTAGTAAAAGAAAGAGATATTAAAAAGTATCCCGAAAAAGAACTCTTGATTCTCTGCACAGGCAGTCAGGGTGAGAGGTTTGCTGCCCTTAATAGAATATCTCTTAATGAGCATAAGGATATTAAACTAAAAGAAAGTGACCTAATAATACTTTCTTCATCTGAAATTCCAGACAATATTACAAAGATTGAAAGGATGACAGACAGGCTTCTTGGATTTGGTGTTCAATTAATAAAGGATAGTGATGACAACAAGATTCACTCCACAGGACATGGTAACCAAGAAGATATGAAGATGATGGTAGATTTAATACAACCTAAGAACATTATGCCTGTCCATGGTTCCTTAACTTTCAGGTATTTCCATAAAAAGAACCTCATTAAATGGGGTTACCCTGAGAAGAATATTTTTCTCACAGAAGATGGTCAGAGTTGGTTATACAATGGACACTACTGGAATAGGGGTAGAAAGATAGAATCTAAACCTATACTAATAGACGGGCTTGGAGTAGGAGATATCGGAGACATAGTTCTCAAAGATAGAAAGCAACTCTCAGAATTCGGAATGTTTGCAGTAGTCCTCAACATCAGTTCAAAAAACAAGAAGATTATTGGTAAACCTAAATTCCTTTCAAGAGGATTTATATATCTAAAAGGATCTCATGAATTACTAAAGGAACTTGAGACCCTAATCTTTGATGTCCATCGAGACTGGGAGAGGATGTCACAAAAGGGAAAGAGGTTCGAGGAAAAAGCATTGGTAAAGAAATTAGAGAGGGAATTAAGTAGAGTAATTTACAAGAAAACAGAAAGAGAACCAATTATCCTTGTAGCAATCATTTAATCACTAAACTTTTAGTATAAATATGCTATACTTTTCATATGTTGAACCTGCCTTTTTTAAAAACATCTTCTAAAGGAAATATAGTTGAAGGAGAAAATATAATTGCTTTGGACATTGGGACAGAGCAATTAAAAAGTCTTCTTTTTACAACTGAGAAGCTTGGGGTTGTAGTTAAGAAGGTTTCCAGAATAGAACAACAACAGCATGCAATGAAGAGTGGCATTATTAAAAATCTAGATACAGTGCTAGAAAATTGCAGACTTGCTGTATCCGAACTCAATGACAAAGTAGCTATAGATGAACAACCTAAAAAGGTCATTATGGGAATTGCAGGAGAATATATCCAAGGTGTTTCCATAGTAGTCAATTACCAAAGGGAAGAAAACTATGACAAGGAAGTTACAGAAAAAGAAGAGAAAAGAATTCTAAACCAAATACAGAACAAGATAGAAGACAGTGGGAAGGAAGACCTAAGTCAGAGAATTGGTCTTACGAATGAAGATATAGAAATCTTACACATAACAAAAACTGGACTAGAAATAGGAGGAATGCCCGTTGACTCTTTAATTGGTTATAAGGGAAGAGACGTTAAATTACATTTCTATGCCTCCTTTGCTCCAAAGACATATACAGAAGCGCTAAAGAAGGTTGCAGGAGAGCTCAAATTAGAAACTCTCGGAATAGTCTCTCAACCTTTCACAGTAGCAAGAGCCTATGCTGGTTCTACCAATAGAGATTTCTCCGCCATCTTCATAGATGTAGGTGGAGGAACTACAGATATCGCCATAGTAGAGAAAGGAAACGTAGTAGAAACTAAAATGTTTGCCTTTGGAGGAAGAACCTTTACAAAAGAACTCTCCAGAGTCTTAGATATAGAATATAGATTTGCAGAACAAAGAAAGATTAAATATTCAAAGAAAGAATTAAACAAAGAATTAGCAAGAGATGTACAGAGAATTGTTTACCCCGTCGCAAAACTCTGGATGAAAACTCTCAAGTCAGCGTTCTCTTACTGTGACGACATAGACTCATTTCCCACACAGATATATCTTTGTGGGGGAGGAGCCTTGTTGCCAGAGATCAAAGAAGTTATGTTGGAATTTCCTTGGAAGAAATTTCTTCCTTTTCCAGTAGTTCCAAAGATAGACTTCTTCAAACCAGAGAACTTAGAAAATATTAGGGATAATAGTGGGAACTTAAGATATATATTTGACATAACACCTGCATCTTTGGCCAAATTTGTCTACGATACAGAAGTTAAAAATAACTAACAAGCTAATGGATGAAGACAAAAAGATAACAAAAATAGTAATAAGTAAAGAAGACGAACTTACAGATATTGTAAGCGCCATTTTAGATTCTCAAAACGAGAGAATCGTTCTTACATTCGCAGAGGAAACAGACCTCCTTATTAGCCCAATAAATCTCAAGGTCCTACTTGAGACCGCAGATGAGAATGAAAAGCTCCTTGTAGCACAGATAATTAAAAACCCAACGGGACAGAGGAATGCTGCTTTGGCAAATATGTCTACAATAGACACTTCACAATTCCCAGATGAAGAAGTTTGGGAGAAAGAAGAGGAAAACAGGATGAAGAGGTTAAATCCTCCTAAGAAAGTTGCAAAGAAAGAAGAACCTAAAAAAGAAGACCTCCCTCAGGAAGAGCGATCTTCAGATTTCCAAAAGAGAGTTAATGATGCAATAGAGAAGAATAAACAGAATAGAGACTTACAAAAACCCGAGGAGGATCTACTCATTACTCTAGATCAAGATCTTCCCACAGGGCAAGAGGAGGAGATGAGGTTTGTTCGTTTAGATGAGGATCCAACAACTCAAGAACTAGCAGATCTCTCTAAGGTAGATTTTAAAGACAAGACAAAGAACCCAATAACGGGAGAAAAGAAAACGAAGGTTAAAGGAAATATAGATTTCTCTAAATCTTTTAAATCCTTTTTTGCAGGGATAGGTACTTTCTTTAAGAAAATCCCTATTCCTAATAAATTAAAGAAGCTCGCTCCCATTATCGCTATCTCTACAGTTGTGTTGGCCCTCCTAGTGGGTTTAATATTTTTTAATACAGGAGTGGTAGCAAAAATTAAGATCTATGTAGAAGCAAAAGAAGTTGAAATAGAACAAAATTTTGAAGGGGATGAGAATATTAAAGAGATAGATTTTGAAGAATTTAAGATTCCGGTTAAAACAGAGACTGTAGAGAAAGCAAGATCTACAAATGTAACCGCTACAGGGAAAGCATTTAGGGGAGAGAAGGCGACAGGGAGCGTGAACATAACATATATTTGTGAAGATCCAGAGGGGACAGAAGCACCAACTGTTCCTGCAGGAACGGCAATTCAGGTAGGAGGACTAAATTACATCCTTGATTCCGCAGTAAATTTAACCTGTAATCTTGCTGTTCAGAGTTCTGTTACGGCTGTTGAGGTAGGAGAGGAATATAATATTTCGGCTGGGAAATTTATAACTCTTCAAGGATACTCAAGCACTCAGGTAATTGTTAACAATCCGGCTGCCTTTACAGGTGGTTCTAAAGAGGAATATACCGTTCTTTCCAAGGCGGATGTGGATGGAGCCGTTGAAAGTCTAAAGAAACTTGCGATAGAGGAAGGAGAACAGGAATTGAAAGATTTAACAGGTAACTGGAAGATTATTGAAGATTCCATAACAAGTAAGGTGATTCCAGACAGTATAGATACAGAAGTTGCAATAGGGGCAGAGGCAGATACCGTTAATGTCTCTATTAAAACAGAAAGTAAGGCCTCCTATTTCCTAAATAATGGCTTTGACGAAGGGATTGCCAACCTTCTTACAGA
>DAOTFQ010000050.1:0-4464 GCA_035446665.1 Candidatus Dojkabacteria bacterium
ACTGTATCGTAGCAACACCAGTTGTGACCGTCCTCTTCTTTCCCTTTGTTTTTGTCTTATCTGCTTTTTTAGCTTTCTTTATTGCTGCCATAATTTTATGTCTTTTCTAATTTACGTTTAAGTCCACCGACAGGTAAGCTCTTACCCTTTCTTGTCCTAGCATTGTGTCTGGTTCTCTGGCCTCTTACAGGTAACCCCAGCTTATGTCTAATTCCTCTATAAGAACGAATATCTTTTAATCTTTTAATATCTCTAAAGATACTCTGTCTTAGTTCTCCCTCTACCTTGAAGTTCTCTTCAATATATTTCCTAACTACATCTAACTCTGTTTCGGTCATATCTTTAACAAACTTATCTTTGTCTAATTTTGTAGCCTCACATAACTCCTTCGCTTTACTTTCACCGATACCGTAGATATTCATTATGGAGACCCATAATCTCTTATCATTTGGTATTTCGATTCCTGCTACCCTTGCCATTTATATACAAAAATAAATTAATTTAATATTAACCCTGCCTCTGCTTATGCTTAGGATCTTTTTTACAATAGACATATACTCGTCTTTTCCTCTTAACGACATAACAATCTGGACATCTCTTTTTTACAGAAGCTTGAACTTTCATAATTATTAATCCATGTACCTATAAGTTATTCTTCCCTTATTCTTATCATAGGGAGTCATCTCTATTCTTACTCTATCTCCCTCAATTATCCTTATGTAATGCATCCTCATCTTCCCAG
Organism: Candidatus Dojkabacteria bacterium; assembly: GCA_035446665.1. GTDB lineage: Bacteria > Patescibacteriota > Dojkabacteria > SC72 > SC72 > UBA2177. The sequence goes on from DAOTFQ010000050.1 coordinate 743, forward strand.
ACAGATATCCCGTTACATCGTGCTTCTCTCCATCAACCTCTATCTCTACTACAAACTGGGTATTTGGCAAACACTCTTTAACTATTCCGTCAAATTCAAAAACTTTTTTACTCTCTTTCATATAATATTTATCTATCTGAATGTAAATAGAACCTTCAGAATTATATCAAAGGAGTGCCTTTAATTCAACAAAAATAGTTAAATATCGCAAATTTCTTATATCTGACGAATAAGCAGAGAAAGGATAACAAAAAAGAGGAAGTTTTACAAGTTTAATACCTTGATTACTTCCTTATGAATCTCTTCTATTGTAGGAGATGCATCTATCTCTATTAAAATGCCCCTGTTACGGTATTCTTCTAGTATTGGCTCTATCGTTTTGTTATATTCTCGAATGAGGCTTCTGGTCTTTTCTGGAGTATCGTCTTCTCTCTGAATTAATTTTATTCCACACTTGTCACAGTATCCCTTCTTTTTCTCTGGTTTATATTTCTCATGGTAAGTAATCTGACACTTAGGACAAGTCCATCTTAATGCTCTTCTTTCTATTGCCATTTTTTCACTAAGAACAAAATGAACAAAGTAGTCAAGGGTTTTATTTTTCTTCTCTAGGAGATTATCAAAAAGGGGTATCTGCCCAACATCTCTAACAACTGATACAAAAGCCCAACTTTTTTTAGGATTAAATTTGTCTAAATATTTCTCAAACATTTTGTATGTTAAATCGTTTGGAACAAAATGACCCTTAGAATAATAGCTATGTGCTTTAATTGCATCTCGGTCTCCCTTTTCATACATTTTCCTAAACATCTCACCTGTACCAATCTTTTCAAAGTCATATTTTTTAGCAAGGAGATCTACTTGGGTATCTTTACCACTTCCTGATGGTCCATGAAAAAGGATATTCATAAAACTAGGTTATAAAATTAGTCTTAGAATATTGTAACATATTGGGATAATGGAAGAATTTGTCTTCTAAGATGGTTATAGGTACCTGTCGTAGCTTCTGACTGTTAACATGGATTCTGCTTCTCGCTTCATATCCAAAACAACACCTACAACAATTAAAAGACCTGTCCCAGAAAATATGACGGAAGGAATTAATCCAACTCTAACCAAGATGTCTGGAAGAATTGAGATTAAGGCTAAGAATACACTTCCTACAGCAGCCAAGCGGAAGCTAACTCCTCTGAGATATTGAGAGGTGTTTTGACCAGGCCTAATACCCTGAATGAATGCTCCTTGCTTCTGGAGGTTTTCTGCGATGTCATCTGTTTTAAAAACAACTGTTAAGTAGAAGAAGGAGAAAGCTATTATTAAAACAAATGATACTCCATTGAATACATAAGGGTTTTCCAAAAGTGTCATTATCTTCTCTGTTATGTCCGTAACTGTTGGGCTTAACTCCCTACTCAACAAGAACTTTCCTATTAACTGTGGGAAGGATAAGAAGGACATAGCGAAGATTACTGGCATAACTCCAGATTGAGTTAGTTTTATAGGAAGGTAGCTCTCCATAGCACCTCCTGTCCTTACTCTCCTGGAGTATTGTATCTTTATCTGTCTTTCGGCTTGAGTTACGACGATAACTGCAACTATAAGTATCAAGGAGAATGCTATGAAAACTCCCTTCTGGAAGCCATCCATAGTTACAAAGTTTGACCTAAGTGTTCCAGGAATTCCAGAGAGTATTCCTAGCATAATAAGGTAAGAGGATCCTCCACCTATTCCATCTTCTGAAAGAAGCTCTCCGAACCACATCATTATCATAGAACCTGCGGTTAATGTTGCAGACATTGTTATAAGTTCCATAGTTCCCAAACTTTCAATAAGACCAAAGCCTCTTAATGTAGAATATATTACGAAGGATTGTAGTATAGCCAATGGGACTGTTACCAAACGTGTATACATGGAGATCTTTCTTCTTCCTTCTGCACCTTCTTTATTCAATTCCTCTAGTTGAGGTATTACTGTCCCAAGAAGCTGGAATATGATTGAGGCATTAATGTAAGGGGTTAGTCCTATTGCAACTATAGAAGCAGTCTCTAAAACTCCTCCAGAAACTGTAGAGAGGATATCTCCAAAACCAGTACCTTCGAATAATTGGACTATCGCCTCTGCAGGGATTCCTGCAACAGGGATAGCAGAAAGCAATCTGTATATAACGATAATTGCTACGGAGAACAATATTTTCTTCCTAATCTCCTTAGTCTTGAATATTGATTTGATCTTCTCTATTGTTTTGTTCATTTGGTAAAGCCTATTTTACGCTCCCACCAGCTTTTTCTACCTTTTCTTTTGCCGCAGGAGATATTTTAATTCCCTCTATGGTAATTTTCTTTGTTATTTCCCCTTTGCCTAGGACTTTAACTTCTTGGGCATTTTTCCTAACTAGTCCCATTTCTTTTAGTGTATCTATCGTTACTTTTTCCCCTGACTTAAAATTGTCAGACAGTGTTCCTACATTTACAACCTGGGTATTTATCTTTGATCGACTCTTAAATCCCCCATACTTTGGCATTCTTCTGAAAAATGGAACATTCCCTCCTTCGAAACCAACTAAGGACTTATGACCTGATCTAGATTTCTGACCTTTCGTTCCTCGACCAACGGTATGTCCACCTACACCGGAACCATATCCTCTACCTAGTCTTTTCCCTTTGTTTGTTTTTCCTTTTCTTTGAGGAATGTTTTCTGAATACATTATTCTTTCTTAGTTACTTTATCTTTTTTAGGTGCGCTCTCCCTTACTTCCTGTTTCTTAGTTTCTTTCTTGGTTGTTTCTTTCTCTGAGCCTCTTCCTTTCCCTCCAGATCTGGTCATCTTCGCCTTTTTATTGTCTCTTCTCTTCTTTTCTTCTTTTGCCTGTTTCTCTTTGTCCATTTCTTCCTTAAGAGCAATTCTTTCTCTCATTTTGCTCATCTTTCTTAAGACTCTGTCCTTCCTTAGTCTCTGGAGAGCTTGGAATGTACAGTAAGCATTGGCATTTGGTTCGTTACTACCTAGAATCTTCCCGTAAACATTATCTATTCCAGCTAAGTCTAGAACTGTTCTAACAGAAGATCCTGCAATAATTCCAGTACCTGGCCTTGCTGGTCTTAAAAGAACTTTTGCGGCACCATACTTATGTTCTATCTCATGAGGGATAGTATCGCCTATCAGCTCTATCTTTTTCATAGATTTTATTGCTAATCTTTCTCCTTGGTCTATAGAACTTTTAACATCCGAACCCCTACCAAGAGCGACTCCTACGGAGCCTTTTCTGTCTCCTGCTACTACAACAGTACTAAATCTTAACCTCCTGCTTCCTTTTGTAACTTTAGCAACTCTTCTTATTGGAAGTGCCTTCTTGTCATATTTACTTCTTTCTTTGTTATCTCTTCTGTTATCTCTTTGCATTTTATTTCTCCTAAATTTTAACTTTTTGTTTTCTTAATTCTTCTACAAAAGTTTTTACTAATCCATGATACTTATACCCACTTCTGTCAAAAACTACTGACTGGTACTTTCCTGCTTCTTCTGCAAATTTCTTTGCCAAAGCAATTATATCATCACTTTTCTTTTTTGCCATAAAAGATTTAACAACTATACTCTTGTCATCGTCTGCTATTCCAGCATAAAAATATCTGTTACTTTTGAATACAAAAACCCTAGGCTTTTCTGCTGTTCCATGCACACTCTTTCTTATGTGTACTTTTCTTCTTTCTCTTTGTTCTCTTTTA
>DAOTFQ010000051.1:0-4243 GCA_035446665.1 Candidatus Dojkabacteria bacterium
ATTCCTATGATCCTCAAACCCTAGAGATGAGTAAGGAAGAAGGTTTTATCTTCACCCGGGCAGACAAAGAAATTTTTTCTGTAAGACCGACAGAAACCTTTGAATTACCCTACGAGGTCGTTCCAGATAGGGATATGCGCCCAGGAACATATTTTAATCTCATAATATTAGAAACAGAGGAAGAAAAAGTCTTTGTAACAGAAACAAACCCTATTGGGACAATAGAGAACTTAGCACATCTAGTAGTACTCCACATTGCAGACCCTGACAGAGATGTAAAAGGAATAACTTCAGAATTCGCGAAAGTAGATATACAGATTATAGACAAAGGTATTCCATTTATATCTCCAACGGTGATTAAATACACATACGAGAATATAAGCAACTATGTCCTCAACCCCATGGGAGAGATCCAGTTCTACAGCACTAAGGGACGATTCACCCCTGAATATATAAAAATAAATAAGGAACAACAAAAGTTATACCCAGGGGGGCTTCTAGAAGAAGAATTTGAGATACAGAAAGACCATATCTCAAACCTATTTACCCAAAGGATGGTATTGGGCCGCTTCTATAATGGCATAGACGAGAACCTACTTATAAAAGAGGTCGTAATACAACCAAATTTCGAACTTTTCATAGCAATTGCACTATTAATAGTTGCCTTAATTGCACTTACAAAGGTTATCCTAGATAAGAAAAAGAAGGAAAAAACTGGAAAACCAAGGGGAAAGAAACCAAAAAAGGAAAAAACTAAAAGATCTAAAAAGAATCCTGGATAATCTTCTTTGTGGTCTTAAAGCTTATCTTAGCAACCTTCTCTAATTCCTCTACTCCATTCTTCTTAACAAACTCTTTAGCAGCCTCAATTACATCCGAGGCTCCTTTAGGAAAAGTAAAGTAATATTCCTCTTTCATCCTATCTAACTCCTTAAGAAATATTGCCCTAGCTATAACCGAAGCACAAGCTACAGCTATATCTGACTCTCCTTTGTGAAATTGTACAAATTTAACTTTCTTCCCCAAAGGACCTAATTCATCTATCACCCTACTCTTTTTAGATGAGAATTGGTCTATAACAACCTCTTTACATTCAATATCCTTATCGGCAAGGTCCGTTAAGCCCATCTCTATAACCTTAGAGTGTTGTTTTGCTAGAAGTATAGAAACGTTCTTCAATTCTCCTATCTTCTGGTTATATTCTTCAGGTTTTACAACTGAGACATAATAGTAGGGATAATCTTTAATCTCCTCATAGATATCTCTTATTCTGTTATCTGATATTTTCTTAGAGTCTCCTATTCCTAAGAGTTCAATGTTTTGAAGAAAGTCATTATTTACAAAACAAGCAACTACCACTAGAGGTCCAAAGTAATCTCCCTTACCTACTTCATCCACTCCTATATGGGAAATTACATCTTTGACCATCTGGGATTCCTCTTTATTCTCCGCCCTATCCTTAATTAGTCTTATTAAATCCTGGAAATCTTCTCGCCCCTGGAAAACCATCTTCATACTGGTATACAGAGTACACACAGACCCCTTGTCATTCTTCATACGGAGAGCTACATATTCATTGTTTATACCCTCCTCCTTCCAACCTTTCTTTCCTAGGATATACTTTAAGGAATCTACTTCTTCCTTTGTTAGTTTTAGTGAAATTGTTTGTTGACTCATACTAAGCTTGTTCTAATTTTTGACCTTCTGGGGTGTCTAATAGTTTGTAACCCATCTCCTCTATCTGGTTCCTTATCTTATCTGCCTCTTCATAATGCTTTTCCTTTTTTGCAAGCATTCTCTTTTCTAAAAGATCCTTAATCTCAAAAGAGAGTTCTTTTGTTTCCTTCTCAAAGACCGCTTTTTCTAGATTAAGAGCTAGGACTTTGTCAAAATCCAAGACTGTTGCAAGAACATCTTCCTTTGGGAAATCTCCTTTTAACAATTCATTTACGAGAGCTAATACACCAGACATATTAAGATTATTTTCCAACTCTCTCTTGAAACGATCTATATACTCTTGGATTACATCCCCGTTGGTATCCCCTAGCTCTCGCACCCTTCTTACAAGGGCTTCTCTGGCGTTCTTAGCACCCTCTAGAGCCTCAATAGAGAACTGTATCCTAGTTCTATAGTTAATTGAAAGAAGGAAGTATCTTACATCCATAGGGTCAAAACCCAATTTAAGAAGATTTGGAAGATATGGAGCATTACCTTTGCTTTTAGACAACTTGCTTTCATCATTATTCACTACCCATTCGTTATGAACCCAATACTTAACAGAGGGATGTCCAAAAGCCCCAATATTTTGTGCTCTTTCATTAGGATGATGGACTGGAACATGATCTACACCACCTGTGTGGATGTCAAAGAATTCTCCCAACAAAGATGTAGACATAGCGGAACATTCAATGTGCCACCCAGGAAAACCATTCCCCCAAGGAGACTCCCAATTCATAATATGGTTTTCATACTTACCATATCTCTTCATCCAAAGAACAAAATCTGCAGGATTTCTCTTCTCTGAATCCACACCTACTTCTTCTCTCGCACCTACTTCCTTGTCATCTAGGTTCTGTCCCGTAAATGTTGTGTAATCCTCTATCTTTGACACATCAAAGTAAAGAGCTTGTTTTGTCTCGTAGGTATAACCATTCTCCTCAATCTTTTTAACCATATCTATCATCTCATCTACATACTCTGTCGCTCTGGAAAAACCATACTCTTGAACACCCTCGTGGCCTAAATCTTTAGGAATAATCTCTCCATTTGGAGCAAGAATATTTAAATTTCTAAAGTCATCTAACACAGTATCTATATATTTATTTGCAATATCTAAAGGTTGTAAACCTTCTTCCTGAGCTTGTTTATCCATTCTATCTTCTCCAAAATCACTACCAAAATCATCTTCGGAGGTCATATGCCCAACATCAGTTAGGTTCATAACCCTTTTAACATCATAACCTAAGTACAGTAACGCTCTATGAAGAATGTCCCAATTAACATAGGCCCTAATATTACCTATCTGCATTCTGGAATATACTGTGGGGCCACAGCTATAAATAGAGATTTGACCTTTTTTAATAGGTTCTATCTCTTTAACTTCCTTATCTAGGGTACTATATAACTTCATATTGAGTTATTTTACACTGTATTTATTGGAATTTCCATTTTGAGGGGTTTTACAAGGAGGAAAGATTGCGAGGTGACGGTTAAGTCTAAAACGATTGATCTCTCCTCCTTGCTGGGTTCTACTAAGAAATGATTGTTTGACAATTTATTGAAATGTATAACCTGTCACAAGGACAAGTGATACGAAGAAAACAACGAAGTTTAAAACAAAGGAGATAATGACTGCAAGTGCGTGAGAGGCGACCGGATTTCTGGTCACAATCTTCTCAGCATCATCACCTATCTTCTTTCCTAAACGGCTCCTCTTCTGGGATCCTGCGGGAGTTGGTATAATCGGTTCCTTAAGAGGATTCTTTGGCTTAATCTTGCCACAGGAAATCATGGTCAGCTCGACAGCGTCAAGTGTCACAGACATAGCAAAAGCCATAATCGTCCAGAAAAAGAAAGCGGATGTCTGTCCCCCCAATGCGAACGCTACAGGAACAGCCATGAAGATTACTACTTGGATCCCATTCACAAAGCGCCGAAAGGGATACCCCTTAGACGCGCCGAGTTGGATTCCGTTGATCACGGCCAAGATGACCATGACCCCAATGTAAAAAACACTATAAAAATCAGCTGTAATCATTTTTATTACTCCTCTCTTCTTAGTAAAACCCAATCTATTTTCTATTCTGTAAATAAAAAGCAAATTGGGCTTACCAAGAGATATTAGAGGATATAGTAGAACCTTTTTAAAGAGCAGATAACACTGTAGGATAAATATCCATACAATACATATATTATACTATAGGATTAAAACAAAAACAATCTGGAAGAAAGAAGCTAGATACCTCTTCTACCCTCCAGAGCCCTCTTTAAAGTCAATCTATCTGCATATTCTAAGTCTGCACCAGTAGGCAATCCCATAGCTAATCTAGTTATATTAACCTTCTCTTCTTTGACTAATTTAGCAAAAAGGTCTATAAGATAACTCGCTGTAGCCTCCCCCTCTAAGCTGGGATTCGTAGCAATAATAATTTCTAAAACATCATCTCCTTTTAATTCTTCTATTAATTCATTAACCCTCTTTTCCAAATCTTTAAACCTCAATTCCTCCTCACCTATCCCCTCC
>DAOTFQ010000052.1:0-4098 GCA_035446665.1 Candidatus Dojkabacteria bacterium
GGAATCAAAAGAAAAAGAGCCATCTTAGATGGCTCTCTTTGGTCAAATTCTTTAAGGGATTATGCTAATTCAACAGTAGCACCAGCCTCTTCGAATTGTTTCTTAATATCTTCTGCCTCATCTTTGGAAACTCCTTCCTTAATTGTCTGAGGAGCAGAGTCTACTAAGTCTTTAGCCTCTTTAAGGCCTAATTCTGTTAGACCTCTAACTACCTTGATGACTCCGATCTTGTTAGCACCAGCTTCTTTAAGAACGATGTCAAAAGAAGTCTTCTCTTCCTCTTCTACTGCTGATTCTGCAGGAGCTGCTGCAATAGCCACAGGTGCTGCTGCACTTACTCCGAACTTGTCTTCCATAACCTTTACAAGGTCAGCAAGCTCTAAGATGGACATTTTTTCTACAATCTCGAGAACTTTTTCTCCATTTGCAGATAGCTTTGGTAACTCTTTCTTTTCGTCTGCCATAATTTTTTTAATTAAATTAATATATTTTGTCTAATTAAGCACTCTTTTCAGAGATGCCTTTAAGAACCACAGTTAAACTTTTAACATTTCCAGTAAGGGCATTAAGGAAGCCTGTTAATGGAGCATTCATTGTTCCAACTAGCTGAGCAAGTAATACCTCTCTAGAAGGGATCTCTGCTAATTGCATGACTCTCTCTTCGGATAAGAATTCTCCTTCATATACTCCACCTTTGGCACTTAATATTTCTTTTCCCTTCTGTATCTCCTTAACTAATTTTGCAGGTGCGGTAGGATCTTCATCAAAATATATTATTGCTGTAGGTCCATCTAAATTTTGAGTCTCTAATGGTTGTTTTGTATCTTGAAGAGCAACCTTAAAGAGGGTGTTTTTTACAACAGTGTAATTTGCATTAGCCTCTTTAAGTTTCATCTTTAGGTCAGATATAGTGGAGGTATCTGTTTTGTCAGAGTTTACTAAAAAATAACCACCTTTATTTTGAAGTATTTCTTTGTATTTATCTAGTAACTCCGATTTTTCCGAGCGTGTCTTTGCCATTATTTTATTTTTAAAAATATTTTGGATTTGTATGTATTCCTCGCAAGGATTTATTTGAATACCTTGTTTCTTAGGATAATACTAGGGGGATTATAGCAGGAGGGTAGGGGTTGGTCAAGAGAGGATGATATGTGATGTTTGTTTGATGAAATCAACCATCCTCTCTTGATTTTTTAATAGTTATATCTTTATATTCCTTTCACTAGTTTTCTGCTTCATATTGTTCGAGAGTTTTTTTCTTTGTCTTTCTCTAGGAGTTCCGAGATGAAGGCATTTCTCTCTGGAGAAAATGGACATTTGTCACATTTGTCCTCGAAGCAAAACTTGCATGCTTCTGGGAAGTCTCTTTCCCCCTGTGTAAAGCTGCTGAAGTCAATGGAAATAACTATTCTGGGCATTTTGTGAACTCCTTCTGAATGTTAGTGAATTGGAATGAGCTAAACTACTAAAGTATATTATACCTCATAGTAAAGGGAAATGGAAGATTTCTAATGATTTGGAAGTAAAAAGAGACCCTACGAAGTAGGGTCTAAAATTCCTACATTAATGTTATGGGGTATTACTCTCTTGTGTAGTTAATCTTTATGGAGTGCCCCATAGTTGGTGCAAGGTGTAGCTTGTTTATGCTTTGCTCATAACTTCTTCCAACAGCTGCCTCTATTGCTTTTATGGCTGCGTGTATATTCTCTACAAGTTCCTCTGTATCCATATCTAGTTTTCCAACTTTAATATGTATTACCCCTGAAGCATCACAAGCAAAAGTTTGTTTACCTTTTTTATATTCAGCGACTACAGTAGCAATATCCTCTGTAACTGTTCCAACCTTAGGATTTGGCATCAAGCCTCTAGGACCTAACTCTTTGCCCAAGATTGCAATTTCAGACATAACAGAAGGAGTAGCAATAGCAACGTCAAATCCTATATTTCCTTCTTTAACATCTTTCACTAATTTGTCAAAGTCAAAAAAGTCGGCTCCTGCTTTTTTAGCTTCATCTTGCTTGTCCTTTGTGAATACAGCAATCTTTATATTAGAGCTTCCATCTGAATGGGGTAGGGAAAGACTTCCTTTAATAGACTTAGGATCTTTATCCTTGGGAATTTTTATATCTGCATGTAACTCTAAAGAGCCTACAAATTTTGAATAAGAGAGTTCTTTAGCTTTCTTAATCCCTTCTTCTAAAGAATAAGTCTTATTTGTATCTAAATCTTTTATTGTCTTCTCGTATTTTTTACCTCTTTTCATAATTCTCTTGCTATCTTAATTAAAGTTCTACATCTACGCCCATCTGTTTTGCTGTCCCTGCAATTATTTTTGCTGCCTGGTCGTAATCTGCAGTGTTCAGATCTGGCATTTTAATCTCTATGATCCTCTTCATTTGTTCTTTTGATAATTTCCCAACCTTTTTTACATTTGGTTGCTCAGAACCTTTCTTTATCTTAAGTTCTCTCCTTATTAATTCTGAAGTAGGAGGAGTTTTAAGAATAAAGTCAAAGGATCTGTCTTTATATATTGTTAAAACTACAGGAGTTAGAATCCCCTGAGCTTCCTTTGTCTTCTCATTAAACTGAGCACAAAAGTCCTGTGTATTAATACCATATGGGGCTAGGGTTGGTCCTATTGGAGGAGCCATTGTAGCCTGACCTGCAGGTATTGTTATTTTTATAACTTTGTTTATTTCTTTTGCCATTTTAGTAATGAATTATTTAAAGTTTTTCTACTTGAGAAAGATCCAGTTCGACCGGAGCTTCTCTACCAAGGAAGGAGATGAGGACTTTTATCTTTCCCTTAGTTGTATCTATCTCTTCAACACTACCAATGAAGTCTGCAAATGCGCCATCGGTAATTTTGACTGCTTCTCCTACGCTGAATGATGTCTTGAATGAAGGTTGTTCTACTTCCATGAATTTTGTTATAGCCAAAACCTCTGATTCTGCTAAAGGTTTAGGATATTTATCTGTTTTAACAAAGCCTCTCACCCCATCAGTGTTAGTAACGATGTCCCAAGTTTTATTGTCTAATTCCATCTTAACCAATATGTACCCAGGGAATATCTTTTCTTCCCTTACTTCCTGTTTGCCCTTCTTTACTGTTATTTTCTTTTGAACAGGAACGAGGATTTCCTCTATTTTATCTTCCATACCTGTAGCTTCTGCTCTCTGTCTTAACTCTTTCTGTATACTGTTTTCGTATCCAGTTCTGATATTTAAGACATACCATTTAGCATTAGGGTTGCTCTTTTTCTTCTCGGGAGTTTTCTTTTTAGTAGCTCTAGAAGAACTCTTCTTTGAGGTCTTCTTTTCTTTTACTTGCTTTTTTATCTTCTCTTTTGTCATAGTTATTTAATTAAAGGTTAAGAAACCAGTCTCTGATATTAAAAAACAAAAGGTCTAGTCCTACCATAAGCATGGCGATTATACCACAAAGTACTAAAGTATATACTGTTAATTGAGCAAGCTGTTTCTTGCTTGGCCAATTGGTTTTCTTAAGTTCTAACCAAATGTTTTTTAATTTCATAAATCTTCTGTTTAATATACACTGGCAGGCCCACTCCGACTCGAACGGAGAACTACGGTTTTGGAGACCGATGTTTTACCAATTGAAACTATGGGCCCCTATATCGGTAAAGAGCTACTGTTTGACCTTTGTCTCCTTATGAACCGTGTGCTTCTGGCATGTAGGACAATATTTCTTCTTTTCGATTTTGTCGTTTATAGACATACTTTTAAAAGAAGTATAGTTCTTCATACCGCAGACCTCACATTTAAAAGCGATTATATTTCTTTTTACTTTTGCCATTGTATTCCGGGATCAAATTAATAGTGTTGGGAAAATACTCCGTATTATATTGGAAATAATAAAGAAGGTCAAACAGATTTAAATCGGAAGAGAAGCCTTTTAGGTCTAATAGGGTGGAGCTGGATCTGAGAATCGAACTCAGGACCTCATTCTTACCATGAATGTGCTCTAGCCAACTGAGCTAATCCAGCCCAAAATGCGAGTTATTTTGGGGTGCAGAGGACTGGATTTGAACCAGTGTATCCCGAAGGAGTCGGATTTACAGTCCGATGCGTTTGACC
>DAOTFQ010000053.1:0-3988 GCA_035446665.1 Candidatus Dojkabacteria bacterium
AGAGAGGGAAGGGCTACTTATTGTGGGGAATAATGATCTATGTGTGTCTCTAGACACGAATCTAACAGAGGAGTTAAGGCAAGAGGGGATAATAAACGACTTCTTAAGGAAGTATAGAGACTTCAGAAAGAAGGAAGGATTTAAGATAGAGGATATTATAAATATAGAAATTTCTATTGACGGGGAAGGAAAAGAAGTGATAGAGGCATTTATTAAAAAGAATAAAGATGAAATGCAGGTTGAAAATATTGTCGTAGTTGACTCTATGAGTGACTTTGACAGAGAATTCAAGATAGGGGAAACAGGGGTAAGGATAAGAAAAGTTGGCTAAACTACTTCCTACCACATACTTACTATAAGCTCTTGCGTACGGTTGACAATTAATAAAATAGTTGTTAGATTGTAAATGTACTTTAACAGTCTTGGGTGATTAACCCATGTAGTGCAAGGCTTTGTAGGTTATTAGAACCTTCCTCTTTCTACTTCCTTCGGGTTGTAGAGCATCTTTCTGTTTACAGATTTTGATGTTTGAGTTCCGGTGTAGGTCCGGGGCCTTGCTTGTGCAGGATGTTGTAGGTTATTAGAACCTTCCTTCTTCTACTTCCTTCGGGTTGTAGAGCGTCCCTTTTCTGCTTGCAGGATAGTGACGTTTGGAATTTCCGGTGTAGGTCCGGCATCCTGCTTTTTGCTTTTTTAAGACTGTTAGAATCTCATTGTAGATTAAGTTATGAAAATTCCCCACTATAGTGGGTTTTCTTTTTGCAAAAACTCTTGAATGTTTAAATAGAGGTATTACTCTTCCTCTACATCCGCTTCTATTCCCGTTATCTTTGTAAACTTATTGGATGCTGTTTTTAATGTCGTTCCTCCAGATACTGCCATCTCTCCAACAATGTTTCTAATTGCACCCTCAAGTTGCTTTTCAATAGTAACAGGAATCAGTCGCCCTTCTTTTTCTCTTACCTTCTTAACATGGTTACAGTATTGAATAATCTGTATAGATGCACCCAGTTCTGAACTCTCTTCCAAGTCTTTAAACATCTTTAACATCATATTAAAATCTTTAACCTTTGGATCTATAGTAGGGGTTTTCTTCAGAATCTTTATGGCCTCTTCGACATTCTTAGTGGGTAAAATAGGTCTTATTCCAAGATTCTCTACATTGTCCACAGGCGTAGATATACTCAGAGGATTTGTTATTAATTCAAATTCAAAATACCTCTTCTTCTCTCCATTAAACTCTATCTCTTTTTCTCTCTTTATAACTCCTGCTCCATGGGATGGATAAAAAACCTTGGAGCCAACCTTAAATTCCATATTCTTGCCTCTGTTATATTAACATTCAATTATAGCATGAAAATGATATAATTTCTTATGAACATAGTATTGATTGGTGGAGGAACTGGCTCTACAGTAGTCTTAAATGGTCTAAAGAAACATAAAGATCTGAAATTAAAGGTTATAGTCTCCATGATGGATGATGGTGGAAGTAATGCTGTAGTTAGGGATGAATTTGGACTACTTCCACTAAGTGATGTGAGGAAATCCATTATCGCCTTAGCAGACACCCAAAGCAATGAGGTTCTAAGAAATCTTTTTACCTATAGATTCCATGACTCTCGGAGTATGGAGGGGCATACCCTAGGAAATCTCCTTATGATAGCCATGACAGACATTATGGGTTCGGAAGTGGGAGCTATAGAGATGTTTAAGAACATGTTTAGTGTAAGAGGGGATATCATCCCTGTAACATTGGATAGTGTTAGGCTGGTGGCAGAGTATGATGATGGTAGTAAAGTCGTAGGAGAACATTATATAGATGAACCAGAGAATCATAAAGAGATAACTAAATTTTACCTGGATTCCAAAGCTAAGGCATTTGAAACTGCCCTGAAGGCTATTAGAACTGCAGATTATATCCTCTTAGGTCCAGGAGACATATACACTACACTTCTTCCAAATCTGTTAGTAGATGACATAACAGAGGAGATTAAAAAAAGTAGGGGGAAATTGGTGTATATAACGAACCTTATGAGTAAAATAGGTCAAACCAGAAATAAGACCCAAAGGGAGATCCTAGATATTCTAGAAGGATATATTGGTAGAAAGGTAGATTATGTTCTAGTTAATAATGGGAGAATTCCAGAAGAAGCATACAGAAGATATCTTGAAGATGGAGAGCATATCTTGCAGGATGATCTTCATGATGGCGATGGTAGGCTAATAATTAGAAAAGACTTAGTGGCATCTAGCCCAATTGAGAAACAGAAGGGGGATCATCTAAAAAGGAGCCTAATTAGACATGATAGCGAAAAACTAAGGAAACAATTATATGCAATATTTAATAGAGATAAAAACGGAATCTCCAGAATACTAAATACATTTTTTAGCTACTATAAGGATTAATCCTTCTTTAGCTTCTACTAGATCTTTCCCATCCTGCCTATAACTTACATCATAACCATTCTTTTTTAAAATCTTCTCTAGATTTTGTAATTTACTCCTTGGGCTTGGGTGGTATTCCACTAACAAATTCTCTATCGCAGAAAAGCTTCCACTTTCATCTAACTCCTTTAGTATCTCATACTCAGCCCCTTCTGTATCTACTTTAAGCAGATCAACCTTCTTTTTAATATATTTACTTAAGGGTTCTGTTTGAACAATTATAGGCCTGCTTTTCTGTTTCCCATTCCAAGCATCTTTCCTAAAACTTGCTGTAGAAAATGCTGCGAAGCCAGAACTCTCAATGTACAAATCTCTTTCTCTTGTATCTTTCCCTATAGCTATATTATGTAATTGAACATTTTTAATATTATTATATTCAATATTCTCCTCTAAAAGGGGAAATATATTTGGATTAGGTTCAAAAGCAGTTATATGTGCATTAGGATAACAAGATTTAAAGTAGAGAATAGATAAACCGATGTGGGCACCTACATCTATAATATTAGGTTCATCTGTTCTGTCGATATCTAAATCTAAATGATAAGTTTCCTCCTTAAAAATCTCTTTTTTAAGATTACGAAACTCTATCTTGTTGAAATATGATACGGAGTACTTTCCTATCTTTTCTATATTTAAATCCATGTTGCAAGTATAACAGAGGGGATATTAATTCCCAATCTGGTTCATAACATAGTTAACATTCTGAGCCCATTTAACGGCATTAGGAGGACAGTAATATGGTGCAATCAATTCAGGTCTCGTAAGTCCTCTAGAATAGTATCTAGATATACTAGCTGAAACTCTCCATATACCATCAGTCCAGTTTTCAAAAGGAGATTTACCCCAACCCCAAGCATTGTAGGCTTTAAAGGTGTGTTTCCCTCCTCCAGACTCAACTACGGAGATAGCAGCAACGATTCTATAGTCAATACCATAATGATCTGCAGCCTTAACAAACTCCTCAGCATAATCGGCTAGGGGAGCATTTCTTCCCGCAAGATACTTTCTTATATTTTCAACTCTCTCTGCATCAGGAGTATATTTAGGAGGTTCATTTGCAACATATTTCTTTACAATAAGAGTTTCCTCAACCTGTTTGCTTGTAGATATAGAAAGGTTGGCAATATCGTTAGATCCATTAGCTTCTACATAGTTAATAGGAATATCTCCAGTAATACTGTTTAATATAGCCCCTGCAAGCAGTATTCCTGTTGTAATAGCTAGAGTCTTATTTCCTTTTATGAGCAGATTTTTCATAGTATTATGTTTTAAAATATTAAATAATACCAACTACATTATACCACAAAACACCCTATAGTATCCACCTCTCTTATTACTTCCTTTGTATATATGCTAATATATCTTGTATATGCATCAAAGTTTTGACCTCAAAGATGAAAAAACGAAGAGAGAGAAATCCTTTACCAAGAGAGCTATTTTAATTTCAATACCATTGTCATTAATCCTAACTTTTTTCTTCCTTCTCCTTACTCAAGGGAATTATCTAACAGCTAATGTTGGTTACATATTGGGGGAAAAGGAC
>DAOTFQ010000054.1:0-3985 GCA_035446665.1 Candidatus Dojkabacteria bacterium
GACAGTATTATTTAGAGAATGGGCAAGCCCCGTCTTTGGGTGAGTTACAGGAGTTTCTTGGAATATCTACAAAAAGAGGAGTCGTTAATCACTTAATTGCCTTAGAGAAGAAGGGATACATAATTAGGACTGGAAACCCAAGGGGTATACACATTGTAGATAATGATGAAGAAATAGTATACGACTATCTAATCGGTGTGGCCATTCTGGGATATGCCAATGCAGGAACTCCACTCGTTAGTGCAGAAGAGGAAAACTTAGGGTATATTAAGGTAGATCCTAAATTGGTAAATAAAAAGGATAATCTTTTTGCACTTATTGTGAAAGGAGACTCCATGGACCTCGCTAAGGTAGAGGGAAAGAATATCGAGGATGGAAACTACCTAATAGTCCAAAAAGACACAGAGATAAAGGATGGCGACGTTGTGGTTGCAATTATAGACAACAGTGCAACAGTTAAGAGATTTAAAAAGGGAAATGGAATGATAACATTATATCCAGAATCTACCAACCCTCTTAATCAGCCCATATTTTTAGATAAAGACACAGATGTTATGTTTAATGGGAAAGTTATAAAAGTTTTAGAGAATCCTACCTAATCTGGACATCTTCTACATACTTTTCAATAATCTTTTTTATTTGTTCTAGTTCCTTTGTTGTAAAAGAATTTTCTTTGGTTAATGTTGGATCTATGGTCTTTCCTGGCCTGAAGTTCTGTATATAATAATTCTTTGCTCCTTTAATCATTTGACCAATCCCCTCAGCCGATTCTAGTGAATGTAGTGGTTTAACATAGGTAGTTCTAAATTCATAGTCTAGTCCTGAATCCATTATGATCTTAATAGATTTTTCTATTTTTTTAGCAATCCCAGGAATCATAGCGTTCTTAATATATTCAACCTTGGGATACTTAACATCCATTGCGATGTAGTCTATAAAACCAGTTTCTATAAAATCCTTTAGCCTATCTGGGAAGGTTCCATTTGTATCTAGCTTTATCAAAAAGCCCATCTCTTTAACCTTCTTTATAAATGGTAGGAGATTACTCTGAACTAAAGGCTCTCCACCAGTTATAACTAAAGCATCAAGCTTCCCTTTTCGAGATTCTAAAAAGCTTAGGATGTCCTTTTCACTAAAACTCCCATCCTTATTAAACCCCTCTATGACCAACTCGGGATTGTGACAATAAGGACATCTCAGATTACAACCATGAGTAAAAATTATTGCGGAAATCTTCCCTGGATAATCTAAAAGAGAAGATCTCTCTAGACCACTAACTCTAAGCATATGCTTACTCCTCGTCTATGTGATAAGTTCTTCTATCTGACCACTCAGCCTTTTTCCCAACATTCCACTGGGAAACAGGACTAAGATAACCAACCACACGAGAATAAACTTCGCATTTTTGTCTTGGGACTTTTTTGTTAGACATGATTTAGGTATATAAAAATTTAATTATCTCTCATAAAAGGGCATTCCCTCTTCGTAACCAGCTTCTTCATCGCACGAAGGACAAAACTCATGTTCCCCAGAAATATATCCATGCTTTGGACAAATACTAAAGGTAGGTGTTATGGAGAAGTAGGGGAGAGAGTAGTTCTCACAAACCTTTCTAACCAGATTCTTAACAGAGTTACCAGAGGGCATCTTCTCTCCGAGGAAAATATGTACAACAGTTCCACCCGTATATTTAGTCTGAAACTCATCCTGCAAATCCAAGGCTTCAAAAATGTCATCTGTATAACCAACCGGCAAATGTGTACTATTCGTGTAGTATGGAGTCATAGACTTCTGTTCCCCAATATCTGCGGCAGTAATTATATCTTTCCCAAACTTCTTTCTATCTGCTTTTGCAAATTTATATGTAGTACTCTCTCCAGGAGTAGCCTCTAAGTTAAACAAACTATTAGTTTCCTTTTGATACTTCTTTAATCTCTCTCTCATATGATCCATAATCTCTAAAGCAAATTCTCTCCCTTCCTCAGAAGCAATCCCCTTCTCCTTATCTTTAAAGAAATTAATCATGGACTCATTCATCCCCAATATCCCAATAGTATTAAAGTGATTCTTATAATACTCCTTAAATCTTTTCTTAATATTGTCTAAATAGAAACGAGAGTATGGATATAGACCATCATCTATATATTTCTCAATAAATTTCCTCTTTATAATAAGGCTCTTCTTCGCTAAATCCATAAGCTCATCTAATCTCTTGTAATATTCATTCTTATCCTTACTCAGGTAACCTATACGAGGAAGATTAATTGTAACCACACCAATACTCCCTGTAAGAGGATTGGCTCCAAAAAGACCTCCTCCTCTTTTCTTTAATTCGCGGTTATCTATACGAAGCCTACAACAGTTATGTGTAATTGTCCCTAGGGAATGTACAAACAAGTGGTTTTTCCCCAATTCTATGTCAAAAAAGTCCTGTCTTTCTTTTAACTTTTTTATTTTAATTTCTTTAACTCTAACAACATAAAAATCCGAATTCTCTATATGTTTGCTCTCATCTGTATGCGCATCATATTTCTTCAGAGCATCAAATCCTATCATTCTTTCCTTTTTTAACCCAGGTACCGCATAAGTAGACTTTGCCATAAATCCAGGAACCCTGTTTGCTATTATTGGTCCTGCGAGAGTCCCATTAACTGTGACCTTTTCTTCTTGATGTTGGACATATATTCTTTGACTGTTTTCTCTTTCTTTATAAGTAACGGGTTTCCCAATTAGGGAATAAAGTATTGTTAAATCTCTAGCTAATGATAAATCATTTATATGAATTTCCTTTCTCTTCTCGTAGCCATCTCCCTTAAAATGGTATCCCAAGAAAGCCTCTATTACACTCTTAGGAGAATTAAATAAAACATTGGGTAACCTACCATACTTTTTAAAACCAGCTTTATTTAGTTTTCTTGCCAGTTTTGTGTCATATACATAAAGGTAGTAGGTATTGTATCTAAGGTCCTTCTTTTCCTTCGTTGTAACATTAAAACATTCTTTGAGTAGATCTTTTATTTCTTTTAAATTCTCTTTAGTTTTTGCATTAAAGGTAAACTGTAGTCCCTTTGATTTACCATAAGTTTTTAAATTTTTTCTACTTTCTTTAAGATAGTTACCATCTGCTACAAAATAACCTAAGATTTTTGCAACTTTTTCGTCAAGGACAATATCTTTAGAAATTTTTTGGTACTTACTGTTCAGTTGTTCTGTAGATTTAAGATTAAGAAGATAATCTCCCTCTTGGATATTCTTTGCCTGTTTGTTTTCTAGTCCATTTTCAGTTAAAACTGGAATTAAGTGCCTAGAAGATGTTTTGATTTCTTTCCCATCCTCAGAAGTTATTTTAACTAATTCATCATCCTTTATCCTTAGAAATGCTAGGATATCAACCCATTCGGTTTCACCTGTCTCATAGTTTAGAGAGAGAGCTTTTAGTTTCGCATTCTTATCTAAGGCTGCCCATCCTTCTTTGTCATATTCTCCCTTTCTGTAATTATCTACAAACTTTCCTATTTTCTCTCTTTTTATTTTGCCCCTTTCCTTAAATATAATTTCTTCACCGGGGTCTAAACACATACTTCTAGCATCATCAGGATTCATATCAGAATTCATGAAATTGGAGAAGTAAGGAATACCATACTTGGCAGTCATCTCCCATACAGGTTTGTATTTTGGATTATCCCAATCAAAATCCTTCGTAATATTGTATGTAGGAATTGGCCAAGAGAATAATCTCCCTTGAGCATCACCTTCCATCATAATCTCACAGAAGGCTTTGTTTAACATCGCCATCTCCTTTTCAAAGTCCTTATATTTCTCCTTCTGTATTTTCCCTCCAATGATTACTCCCTGTTCTGCTAATTGCCCACTAGGAACAAGATCCATAGTAATATTAGTAAAAGGAGCTTGACAACCAACCCTAGTAGGGACATTCATATTGTAGAGAAATTCTTGCATCTTCTGCTTTACCTGTTTGTAAGTA
>DAOTFQ010000055.1:0-3826 GCA_035446665.1 Candidatus Dojkabacteria bacterium
TGATTTATCTGTATACAGTGTGGCGATAGCAGGTCTTTTGCATGATATTGGCAAGGTTCTTTCTCATAAAATAGACAGCCCTCATCATCATATTTCTGGACAAATCGCAAGAAAGTATGGATTAGATGAGAAACTTGTTAATGCAATAGAAGCACACCACTTAGATATTGAACCAGCATCTCCTGAAGCTGTTGTTATATATTTAGCAGACGCAATATCAGGATCTAGACCAGGAGCTAGAAAGGATAGTTATGAGCAATATATCCAAAGGATAGAAGGAATAGAAAATGCAGCAAAGGATATTGGAAAGGATAAGATAGATGAGGTATTTGCTATTAAGGCAGGGAGAGAAATTAGGGTAATAGTTAAACCTAACTTAGTTTCAGATGACGAAGCGAAGGTGATGGCTAAGGATATTGCTGAAGAGATTGAGAAGAAACAGAGTTATCCTGGTAACGTTGAAGTTACTGTAATTAGGGAAACTAGGGCTACAGGTATCGCAAAATAGCAATATTTTGCCTGTCTTCTAGTATTTAGTGCTATAGGGGGATATTTCTTGGAGATATCCCTCTTTTAGTATTTTATTGAACAAAATTTTTAAGGAATCCCCTCGCAAAAGGATTATTTAATCTGTTGGTCCTTAAAATCCCTCTATAAAGGCATTCCTTGGCACTCTAGTCTAATTGTAGATAAATATTTGACTTAATATATTGAATAAACTTTTAATTCATTAAAAATCCTTTCTATAACAAACTTTCTAAACTATTAGGGCAGTATCCTATAATAAAAGGGCTTCTTGACTAAACTCTCTAGATTGCTTATTTTAATAGTGGATATACACAAATTCTTCATATTTAGTTTTTGTGTATAGTATCTCTAAGAAAGGAGGCATAATGAAATGTTAAAGAAAGATTTAGTAGATAAAATTGCAGAAACAGGCTTGACCAAGAAACAAGCAGGTGAAGCTTTGGATGCAATATTAGACGCAATTACAGAAGCTTTGAAGAGAGGAGATCATGTACTTTTGACAGGCTTCGGTAAATTTGAAGTTAGAACAAGAGCAGCTAGGACAGGAATCAACCCTAAGACTCTTGAGAAGATTAAACTTCCAGAGACAAAGGTTCCTGCATTCAAGCCAGGGAAAGGTCTTAAGACTGCTGTTAAGTAGTAAAGCCGGTATTTCTTTGTAAAGAAGAAATTCTCTTTAGAAATGGACCCGAAAGGGTCCTTTTCTTTTTTCTCCTAATTTAAAACATTTCTTTTTGCTTTCTCTCTTCACTTCTATCCTTAAATATCTTAAACTATAACTGCATATGATTAAACTCAAAAGTCTCTTTGTCCCAACTAAAGAAAATCATCAGAAACCATACCTTCTCAGTAAGGTTGCCATTATCTTTTACACTTTTGTGTTGGTCTTTGTTAACAGCTTTGGTGGTTTAATAGGTTTAAGTGAGGTAGAAGCAAGCTCCATAACCCCAGAAAACATCATTGTTCTTACAAATCAAGAGAGATTGGGTTATGGACTGAATACTTTAAGCACTAATGCACAACTATCTGCTGCGGCATTGGCAAAAGCAAACGATATGTTTGAAAAACAGTATTGGGACCACTTCGGACCCAATGGTGAATCCCCATGGCAGTTTATACGTGCTACGGGATATAACTATGTTTACGCTGGAGAGAACTTAGCTAAGGGTTTTAGAACAGCTGAAGGTGTTCATGAGGCTTGGATGGCTAGTCCAACACACAAAGCAAACATTGTTAGTGGAAATTACAAAGATATTGGTGTTGCTGTTGTGGAGGGAGAACTTCTTGGGAAACAGACAACCCTAGTTGTCCAGATGTTTGGTAATCTTACAAGTGAAGTTTATAGTGCTACACAAACACCAGAGGAGACGAAAACTCCATCCGAACCTTCAGTCCCATCTTCCACAGAGAAGGTTGTAGTCAATGATGAAGCGGGAGAGATTAAGAGTATAAGAATAACCTCTCCACAGGCTGGGACAGTTATTACAGATCCTAGTAGAAGTGTTAAAGGAGATACAGAAAATGCAGGAGATAATTATGTTGTTGAGGTCTACGATCAAGAAGACTTGGTAGGTGACACAACTGCAACCTCCCCTGAGTGGGAATTTACGAAAGGAAGTGATTGGTCGGAAGGAGAACATGAAATAGTCGCTCAAATTAAGGGAGAGGATGCAAGATCTGAGAAGGTTGCTTTCATTGTGGACTCTAGAGCACCAATTCTTGACCCTAAGACATTATTAGTTAAGAAAGAGGAAGGATTTTATACTGTAAGTTTTACTATTGAGGGAGAGTGGGAAGATTTACAGTTAGTTATTGGAAGTGAGGTTGTTGATATTGAATACGAAAAGGATGGAGACAAAGTAACCTTTTTAGTTCCCGAGGTTAGTGTTAAGGGGGCAATAATTGTTGTTCTCTCGGACAAGGAGGGTAACACATCAGAATTGGAGATATCTGAATATTTTGTCGAAGATGAAGAAGAGAGGAAATTTCTTTTTCCTTCAATAAGTCTTAGCACAAGGGATGGTATTAGCTTAGGAATTGTATCTTTTGTTCTGATATTAATCATTATCGAGATATTTGTTTATTGGAGAAAAGGAAGAATGAAGGATGCTGTAGGAGAATTATTTACCATTGGAGTTTGGTGGATAGTTCTTACGATGGCAATATTTAATGGTTTTTCAGGATCAATTAATTAATAGTATAGGTAACTGCCCAAAATGAAATACAAACTGAAAATAAAAAATGATATTCTTTATCTTTTCTTACTTCTTACAGTAACTCAGTTTTTTAATTATTCAGTATTGCGAGCCCCCTTAAGATTTCTCGTCCTTTTGGGTGTTGTAGGACTTCTTCTTTTGGAGACTTGGTTTGTAAGAGCGTTTAGTATTTATTCAGGAAAGAAAGTTTCTAAGTACAGTGATGTAATCATAAGAATATCACTAAAGGATAGGTTTTTTGCCTATTTTATTCTCCCTGCAATATTTTATGTTTCCCTCCTTTTCTTCCTCTTCTTTAATAGAAATGAAATGCTCGGCTACGCTGTATTGGCAGGATGTATGGTTTTGCTATTAGTTCTCTTTTTGAATGTGAAGAGTTCCCTTAACAAGCTTTACTCCTTAGCAATAGCTACAAGAGCAATTTTTGATTTCATCTGTATTACAATCTTTTATCTCCTTCTCAATTCATACATTAGAATTGGGTTTGGAATAGAGATGTTTACGATTTTAACAATTCTTTCCTCTCTTGTTCTGTTAGTATTTATATTGAAGATACACAATAGATTAGGGTTTATAGAATTCTTGGTCTCTATACTAAGTTCTTTGGTTGTTTCTCTATTTACAATATTTTTCTGGAATTACAACATTTTTGTTATCCCAGCAGTTGGAGCATTGGCTTTCTATTTAATAATATCTATATGGAATATAAGATTCTCTGGCAAGATTAAGTTTGTAGATTATTTAATTCCTTTCCTTTATGTTGTTATAGCAATAATTTTAGTACTTAATATATAGACAGGTGAAAAGTTCAATAGTTCTTAAAATAGGTGGCTCTGTTATCTATGATAACTCTCTGAATGTAAACCAATCTCTTTTGGATAAATTAAAGGATTGGTATTTTCGAAAGAAGGGAGATTACCAGAATATTGTTATTGTTGTGGGGGGAGGCTCCCTCTCTAGGGATTTGCAGGAGAAGATATCTCGTCATATTGGGGGAGAGGAGTATCTACATAGTATAGGGATGTCAGTTACAAACACGAATGCGAACCTACTGAGGGCATATATAGGCGATCCAGAGATTG
>DAOTFQ010000056.1:0-3759 GCA_035446665.1 Candidatus Dojkabacteria bacterium
AAAACAAAAGAAAGGTTACAAAAGTAAAAAACTAGAAGAACGAATAAGGATGAAGCCAACAAGAACTAATTCTGGAGTTGCAGTAGTAACTGTTTTGACAAAACCTTACCCTTGTCCCGGCAACTGTATATATTGTCCCAACGAGGAGAATATGCCAAAGAGTTACATTGCTTCCGAACCTGGAGCACAGAGGGCACTGTCTAACAAATTCGACCCTTACGCTCAGGTATTTAATAGATTAATAGCATTAAAAAATGTTGGACACAATATTGAGAAGGTTGAACTTATTATCTTAGGCGGTACATGGTCCTACTACGATAAAGATTACCAACTCTCCTTCATTTATGACTGTTTTAGAGCTCTCAATGATGTCAAGAAAAATAGTAATGATTATGTTCAACCAAGGGAGGGAGAATTAGATAAAGTAACATGGGAAGAGATACAGGAAGTACATAAGAAAAATGAACTTGCCTACTGTAGGAATGTGGGCCTTGTTTTAGAGACACGACCAGATTACATAACTAAAGAGGAGTTAATAAGGATGAGGAGATTAGGTGCTACTAAAGTGCAGATCGGGATACAAAGTCTCTCTAATGAGATACTAAAAAAGAATAATATTGGAAGAAAAAATGAAGCTACTAAAGAAGCTTTCAAGCTACTTAGAAGGATGGGTTTTAAGATTCATGGTCATTGGATGCCCAATCTCTATGGTTCTACTGTAAAGAAAGATATTAAAGATTACAAGAAGCTGTGGACAAAAGAATATAGTCCAGATGAATTAAAAATATATCCTACCTCTATAATTAAAAACACCCATCTTAATTATCTCTACCAACAGGGATTGTATGAACCATATACAGATAGAGAGCTTACTGATTTGCTAAAAACAATCCTTCCTCTAACCCCGAGATATTGTAGATTAACTAGAGTTGTTAGAGATATCCCCTCTGGAGAGATAGTGGCAGGAAATAGAAAAACAAATCTAAGACAATTAGTTCAACAGGAGATGGATAAAGAAAATATAAAGGTGGAAGATATTAGAAGTAGGGAGATAAGAGACAAGAAGGTTACTGAAGACATGTTAGAGACGGAAGAGATAAAATATGATACAACAGTTAGTAAAGAGTATTTCATCTCCTACAAGACTAAGGATGAAGATAAGATATGTGGGTTTTTGAGGTTATCTCTACCTAAGGGTAGATACAAAAATAAGCACTTTTTAGATGAATTAGAAGGTTGTGCAATAATTAGGGAAGTTCATGTTTATGGTAAAGTTTTAGGTTTGGGAAAAAATAGTAATGGTGAATCTCAACATTTGGGTTTGGGAAAGAGTCTAATAAAAGAGGCTGAGAAGATATCTAAAAAGAATGGTTTTAAAAAGATCTCTGTTATATCTGCGATAGGAACAAGGGAATATTATAAAAAAAGAGGTTTTGAAAATAAAAACCTCTATATGCACAAAAAACTTTAAGGAATTTTGCACAATGGTGGGTGTACAGGGGCTCGAACCCTGAGCCTAGCGATTAAGAGTCGCTTGCTCTACCAATTGAGCTATACACCCACAATAGCAATTGAGATAATACCAGTAGAGAGCCTTTTTTTCAATAACTATCTTACAACTCCTCCAATGGCTCCTCTAGCTCATCTTCCCCTACCTCATCCTCCAATCTCTTTACTGTTATATTTGGTGCTAATATCTCACCACCCTTCTTCTCTACCTCTATACTATCTAGTTTTTGACCATCTATGACCTTAAGATCGGAATTAAGGATAGACATCTCGTAAACGCCCCTGTCCACAAGGAATTTATACCTACCCAACCCATCTGTTACCCTCTTAGAAACAAGCTTTCCAAAGTCTTTCTCTTTAAGCCCAACTATTGCTCCCTCTACTGGTTTTTTCTCCGTATCCATTACAACACCGAACTTGTTCCTCTTGGAAAACATATCAAAGAACAGAGAGAATAAAGATGGAATATATAATGCAACCATAACATAATTCCACCACACCCTAGTTACAACAAGAGCGAATATACTTAATAGAAGACCAAATATAAAGAGAAGTATTAAAACTATCCGCCATACTAATTTTGTGCCAGAGAAAATCTTAGCTAATTTTCTCCTTAGCGGCTTAACATCTACAGGATCCATAGGGATAGAGAAGCTAGGAATCTCCTCATCCTTTGTAAGGAAGGGATCCCCATGGTAAACATTTTCTAATGGGAAATCTTTCTTGCCAAACACAACCTTAGACGGGAAAGTATAATCCCTTGCAGTTACGGTTATGTAATACTCCCCATCCTCAACCTCGGGAGTCATAAAATAACCATTAGAATCCGTAACACTTGTCCAGATTAGCTCATGCACCTCATTAAACACCCTTACTACTGCTTGCTTAATGGGTTCCTTGGTAAGCGAATTGTAAACATAGCCACTCACTTTAGATTTCTTCCTAAAACCAAGAAGTGTAAGTATAGAAAGGAATAACTGTAATAAAATATATGGAAGAGAACCAAGAGTAGCAATTAAGAAACCAAATCCTATTGTTAAGTTAATAGCTGTAGTTATAATCGTAATATTGTCTAACGGTATCTGCTTTAGCTTTAAGAAGAACTCCTCAAAAAACTTATCTAATCTGTCTATAATCTTTCTTATTATTTGAGCAATAGTTGGCCTTGGGATTTCCTCCTCCGGAGTCTCTATCTCTACCTCAAGCTTAGCTTCACAATTTCTAGTTACATTATTAACAGAGTCTGTAGCCTCAGCACAGAATTTATATTCTTCGAAGAGATTTCCACTTGCTGTCTTTTCCAAATACTTAAGCTGGACAGTAATATCCCAGAAATCTCCATTCTCCTTTACCGTATAAAGACAATCATATCTACTACCATCATAACCTATACACCAGAATTCCTTACTCACAACTTTGACATTGTCTGTTATTCTATACCTGATATTTATTTCAAAGTCCCTATCCCAATCTACATTGGTATTCTCCTCCATGTCAGAAATCCCTATGTACTCTATCTCTGGTCCCTGGTCATCTTGAACACTAAATACAATATTTGACCAACCACCCTCAACACCATAACTATTCTTGGCCTTCACTCTATAAAAATAGATTTGACCATCTTCAAGATCGTCAAATTCATAAGCGAGGTTATTTATCCAAGCACTATTGTCTAAGACCGTAGAAAAATCCGAAGTTGTACTAACCTCAACATAGTATTCGTAGACTCCACTACCAACCATATTCCACATAACAATATTGCTATCACCTTTAGTATATTCTGGTTCAGGAAGCATCTGTGGTGCTGGAATAGGTATAACATAAAGGATTTCACAATCTGCTATAAAAACTGCTAAACCTTCTGTCACATCCTTCGCACAAACTTTGTAAGTTCCTGCAATTACCGAACTTACCGAACCTGTAGTTTTTCCCTGAGAATTGGTTAATAACGGTTGAACAGTAGTTATACCATTGGAATTCCCATCAATATATATAACTATCTCACGCCCAGCCCTAGGTCTACCATCTGGTAGAACCGAGCTTATACCAACAGTAGAAGGCTGTCCTGCCTCAACAGTAGACGGAGAAAGAGATAATTGCGAATAAAGATCTACATTTATACTGGCAGAAACAACTACATCTCCAGAATCTGAAGGTGGACTGTAAATTTGTGCAGAGATCTTATCTACAGACAGAAAAGAGAGTAGAAAAAGAAACAGGGTTGTCAAGGCAGTTTTTAATTTCATTATA
>DAOTFQ010000057.1:0-3753 GCA_035446665.1 Candidatus Dojkabacteria bacterium
TAAATTCCTCAGCTCTTTGGTATTGGAAACCAAATTTGTTCATTATAGCTTGTGTTAAGGTATCAGAACCTATAGCTATACTTTGAGAGAAAACTAGATAACCCTCAGATAAAATACTCATATCTGTACTATTTGCTCCAAAGTCTAACATTACAATATTCTTCTTGCCTGTGGATTTATACATTGTTCTGCCAACAGCGACAGATTCTGTTTCTATGGCTATCAAATCTAGACCAGCCTCCATGGCAATATTTATATAGATATCAATAACCTTACGTGGAGCGGCAACTACCAAAACTCGTGGTGCGTTTTTCTCTGTATTAAAACCGATTGGAACATAACTAAGTTGAACCTCATTTAGAGGCATAGGGATATACTGTTTAGCTTCAAAATAAACAGCATCCTTTAATTCTTCTCTCTTAACCCCTGGAAATTCTAGGAATCGAGTAAAAACAGAAAACTCTGGAAGAGCCATAACAACATTTTTGTTCTTAATTCTGGAAGATTCATAGAGTTTCTTAAGAACATCGGCAAGTTTTTTCTGATCTTTTTTATCTTCACTATTTATAACTCCCTTGGGAGTAATTTGAGATCCGAGGTTGACTAAGGAAGGCCTATCTGAAGATATCCTCGACAACTCGACAGCTTTTACCGAATGGGTTCCAAAGTCAATTCCGACATGATCAGGCAGGTTTGCCATTTTGTGAGCAGTTTAAATTAATACACTTAGTATATAATATAGCAGAAAAGAGGAGAGTTTCAAACAATTAGAAGTTTAAATTTACTATGTATACTTACCTAATTCTTCCGTAAGACCACCATTTTCTATCTGATTCTTTAGCAAGTAAGAGGATGCTCCATATTCAAAAGCCTCTTTTATTATCCACTCACTTGCAACATTCGTTAGAATAATAACAGGAAGTTCTCCATACTTGGAAGGATTTCCTTTTATTGCCTTTAGGACATCTAGCCCATCTAATCCCTTCATAAAAAGGTCTAGGACTACAATATCTATAACACCCCTGTTTTTGGAGAGATATTCTAAACCCTTTTGCCCATTTGAGAATTTAATACAAAAATATCCTCCAGATTCAATAATCTTTGAGTGTTTTTCTAATAGATCTTTTTCATCTTCTATTATTAGAACTGCGTTGGAATCTTTGGACATTTTGTAGTAGCAAGTTTATCTTAATTTACCAAACAATACCCTCTGTTGAAACGACTCCTCTTCTTAGGACTTCTCTATTTATTACGGAATTTGGGCCTAGGTACCAGTTCATAGGTTCGGAGTGGATATCGAAGGTAATTATATAATTACCATCAGTAGATTCCATATAAGAGATTCCAAAGTCTGTGATGTTAATATATTCAGAATTAAGGAGCATTAAATAACTGGAGGGGCTACCTGGAGCAAAACAACTTTCATGTCTATCTCTCAGGTCATCACCTGACGTCCAGAAAATGTAGCCCTTGTCTGCATCATCTATATCCCTAAAGAAACCTAAACAGAGCCAATTTGCAAAACCGTAGGGACGAAATTGTATTTCGTTTCCAACCTCACCCTCTGGAAGTCCTTTCTTATAAACTTCATCATCTACATCACCTACTATTACATCATTTTCAGGATCATATGATCTCCCAGGGCTAACACCTACAGGGACGTTCGATCTAAACACATACACATCTGAAGGGTCGGAGTTTCTTATCGTTCTTCTAAGAAGTTCTAGGACAAACTCTGATTCATTCCTAGCCCTTATTTTATTACTTGAAACAGTAGAGACCCTTATTAGGGTAGAGAGGACTGTGGAGGATGTAATCATCACAGTTCCCATGATTGCAATGGTGATTAACATCTCAACTAAACTAAACCCCTCGTATTTTTCTTTGTTCATCTTTATCATAATTTGACTATTGTTCCATATATATAATCTTTGGCAAGGTTACCCTTTGTTATCTCACCGCCACCTCTTCTTTGTCCAACAATAATCTCTGTAGTAACAAATTCTGGTTCCCCTGCAACTCCTCCCATAGGGGTGTTAAAACAAATGATCCTAAAAAGTTCATCCTCATCAGTTAGTGTTGCTCGATTCTTGTAAATATCTCTATCCTCAGAGGAATACTTTATCCAGTCACCATCATCTTCTTTGGCCAAAACCAACTCTCCCCCTTCTAGTTTATCAAGTATAAAGCAATTCTCATCGGGATCTGATTGATACTCTGCAACAAGGGGGAAGAGGCCTCCACCGACTTCCTTGTTTCTATTTGCGATATCTTGGATAATTTCTGCTCCCTCTATAGCATACTGAGTTAGCTCATCTATGGCCTCATTCTGCAATATATCCTGCATAACATTAACAGCTATCTGCATTAGAACAACAGACGACATACCAAGAACCATTATAGCTATCATTGATTCTACAAATCCCAATGCTTTATATTTTTTCATATTTCCATATTTAAAAATCTTTTTATTCAGTCATCGGTGGAACTGGATCTATCGTTTCATTAGGAGGACGAACTATCTCCTCGCCAATGGGAATAGGTTCAGCCTCTTGAAACTTTAAACCGACTATTGTCTCTACTCTCCCAGACAAATGATGCACTCGTAACGTTCTAGGAGCAGCAGCCCCAAGAGATGTTATTGTAAAGTCTAATTCCTCCAATGAAGACGGCTCATCCTCTATAACCAACTCTCCATCTACTATTGAATAGTTTAAAAGTTCTCCTAACTCATTATAGAAGAATGCTCTCCCCGTAACAGATTCAAAAACAACATATCTAACAGATGAATTATACTGAACCGTAGATTTTGGGATAGTTAATTCTGTAGTATAACCTAATAAGGTTTTCAGAGTATCCTCTGCTTGGGTACATAGGCCACTCTCTATATTTCCTACTGGTAATTTTGCTCCATCCATAGTTAGATCTCCAGTTTTGTATCCAGGGACTTTGGATCTCGTTGTCTCATCTCCATAATCCATATAAGGTGTACACCACTTAAATGTTGTGTATTTACCATCCTGAGACAATTGTGAGAAGTCTATACCCAGACCATATAACCAATTCTCCTCAGTGTTTCTTTCTAGAAGCATAGATGCCCTCTGAACAGCTCCAATACCTTGTTCCATGTTGAGAATATATTCATTCATCTTTATTGTGTCTTGTAAACCAGAAAAGGATGTAAAGGTCATTCCCATAAGAATCATCATGATCCCCATAACAACAAGCATCTCTATGAGGGTAAAGGCAGTATATTTATTTTGCATTCTTTAATTTACCATATTTTCATAAAGTTAAGAAGGATATGGTAGATTTCTTCTCCATAAAGGAGTGTTATAACAAAGGATACCGAGTAAAATGGAATCATAGGTACAGTTGCTCCCTTAATATTTGTTTTCTTACTAATTATAAGCACCAAAGAGTAGAGTAGGGCTATCATTATTCCCAACCAAAACATTACAAGATACTGTTGCCAGGAGATTAGAATCCCTAGCCCGAAGAGAACAAACAGATCCCCAATTCCAAAAGATTTCTTAACCAAGTTTAGGATAAGTATCATAGCAGAAAAAATAAATGGTAAAACTAGATTAGCAATATCGAAAGCAAATAGAAAGTGAAAGAGTAGGGTAGTTCCTAAAAAGAGATGTACGAGATTCTTATATACTGCTTTTTCCTTAACATCAAAGTATGAGAGTATAAAGAGAAATAATACAACTACCCATAGATACCAAGGGATGGAAAAGATAAAAAACA
>DAOTFQ010000058.1:0-3723 GCA_035446665.1 Candidatus Dojkabacteria bacterium
TGTCAAATTGGAAACAATGAATTCGTAATGGAGCGAGAGACGGGGTTCGAACCCGCGACCTTCTGCTTGGGAAGCAGACATTCTACCAACTGAACTACTCTCGCTTACAAGCATATTTTACTAAGAAAAGGGGACTATATCCAGTCCCCTTGTTTAAGCACATGAAGAAATTAGATGCTTATTTTGCTACCTCTCTTTTTACCATCTCCCAGTCAGCACTTAACTGCTCACCTAATTGCTTTGCAGCAGATGATGTAACCTTTGTGTCTCTCTTGAATTCATCTACAACTTCAGCAACGATTCTCTTGTATTTACCCTCGTCTATCTTTTCTCCAGCCTTTTTAACCTGTTCAATCTTTCTTTCTACTTCGGCTCTAGCTTTCTCGTAGGTCTCTACGGTTTTGTCTTTAAGATCCACTGCAAGTTTCTTAATATCCTCTCTTGTTTCTTCTCCAGACTTTGGAGCTAAGAGAATACCCGCAATTGCACCTCCTAGTGCACCAGCTATTAAACCTTTAAAAAAGGATCCAGTGTTGTTATGTGACATATAGAAAATATACTAAATTTATATATTTTAATCCTAGTATATATTTAAGATTTTGTCCAATTAAAACTTGAAAAACTTTAGTATAAAGTAGATTAGAATAATAAAGAAACAGGGAATTAAGATGGCACCGAGAATATCCCAGAAGGATCTCTGGGGAACAATAATTTCATTTTGTAGTGTCTTTTCTTTGGTATCCTCTTGTTCTAGGTCTGTCTCTACTTCTTCTGTAATCTCTTCCTGTCTTGGGGCGGAGGTTCTACCGTCTTCGAATTCTACTATTTCAACATCATCAAAGTTTTCAAGGTTGTCATCTGTCTGCGCAAAGGCAAAAGAAAACGAGAGGAACAAAAGTAGGGATGCCAGTATAAATCGAGATAATTTTTTCATAGGTATATGGTAGCATATATAGTCATGATATATCCAGATATAAAATTAGAAGAGAGACTTTGGTCGCAGGGCTACAAACTTGTTCTTGGCCTAGATGAGGCTGGTAGGGGACCCCTAGCAGGTCCTGTCGTTGCGGGAGGTGTTGTTATCACTAAAGAGAGTAAGATTATTCCAATGGTAAGAGATAGTAAGAAGATGACAGAGAAGCAAAGAAATGAAGCTTTTGAAAAGATTAAGGAATCTGTTCTTGCATATGGTGTTGGTATAATTGGATCTAGGGAGATAGATAGGATTGGGATACAGGAAGCAGTATTGAGGGCTATGGTTACTGTTCTTGAGGTTATAGAGGCTAAACTGAATAAAAGAGTAGATTACATTATTGCAGATGGAACAAATATTTTGGAGATTCCTAGGTACAAGATGGATAGAATCAAGCAGGGAGATTTGAATCACTATTCCATATCTGCAGGTTCTGTATTAGCAAAAGTTACTAGGGACAGGATAATGAGAAAGTATCACGAGAAGTATCCAGAGTATGGTTTTGATACTCATGTTGGTTATGGTACGAAGAAGCATATAGAGGCAATAAAGAAGTTCGGCATAACAGAAATCCACAGAAAGAGTTTTGCACCTATAAACAAACTTTAAACGATGGATTCTCCTTTGGGGATAACTGAGTACTGGATAGATATGTTTGATTAGGAGAAGTTCTTCTACTAATTTTATTTGTGCTATACTCCTGAGTAATGGAAAACAATTCTTTGGAACAAGAGTCTTCCATGTTCCAGACGAACAACATTGAGAGCAAGAATAATCACTATGTAGAAGAGCTTCTGGATGAATATCCTAAAACTTTTAGAGAGTTAATACTAAATGATGGGAGTAGAGCAGCTATTTTGTATAACGATGCCCTTATTAGTAAAGAGAATAAGGAGATATTGCCACCTTATGATTATTTTGTTTTTTCTAGTAAAGGTTTAACTCAGTTTAACTGTTCATACAAGGGTTTCTTAAGTTGGACTATTACAACTAATGCAATAGAATTGCTAATTGAATTAAGTAGTGGAGAAGAGGTTAGGGATCTTGTTGTTTCAGAGTGGAAGAGGTGGAGAAGGAATAGAATAAATAAGGGTATTATACCTTTTAAGATAGTGTTAAGGTCTGTTACTGTTACGGGTGTTCATCTAGAGGATGGTATTGAGGATTTTTATAACGGCATTCTAAAAAATCTTATCTTGTAATACCTAAAATAATCGTAGTATAATAACGAGGTTTTTAAAGATATGTGGGGCGCTAGCTCATCCGGTTAGAGCAACTGCCTTTTAAGCAGTAGGTGCTGGGTCCGAGTCCCAGGCGCCTCACCATTAATGTCTTTTGTATCTCCATTAATACTTAGTCCGTGCTAAGATTGTGATACAAGTATATTGACAAAAAGTTAAATGCAAAAAACAATAAAAAACCTATTTTTTATTCAATTAGGTTTAGTTTTACTCTCCCCAATTTTAATATTAATAGGGATCCATTTCCCTTTTGGGGGAATTATTCCCGCTTTAGCAATTGTCTCTATAATAATGGTGAGCAAAAACTTAAAGAGAGGCTTATTAAAAACAAGCTTAATAATAAATAATCTATCTATACTACTTTTTCCTCTCTTCTTTACCGTAATAATCCTGATGCTCTTCCCTCTAGGCTCTCTATTCTCACAAAGTAAAATAGTTGGGTCAGAGACCCTAGATTTGGTTTTAAAATCATCAGTCTTGGTATCCTCCGTACTAGGAATGGTTACCATTACAGCAATATACTTAACAACCTCTATTATAATAACAATCCTTTATGCAAAAGAGAGGCAGAGATTGGCGAAAGCTAAGTAAAGGCTTTCTACAATAGTAATCCAGCTATAGTTAGAAATCCATTTATGTTATAATCCCTTCAATAATCTAATTATATGGGCAAAATGACAGAAGGAAATATTTCAATAGAAAACTCCCCAGAAAAATACCAAAATTATTGGGCTAGTGTAAAAACACTCTTAACAAATGACGATCCTAAAATAAATAACAATGGGGCGGTAGAACTACTTCTTAAAATGACCCCAGAGCTTCTTGAAGAGAACTACGAACTCTACGAGGAGGGTTTTGATTTAACAATGCAAGCCCTTGCTCTTGAGGATACGGAGAGAGTTATATATAACCCAGTTCGCGTCTGTGCTGTTTGTACTCTTGTCAATGTAATAGATCATATACAGAAAAATCCCAAAGCAGAATATATGGATATATATGATAAAGCAGCATTGGCAGTTGAAGATAAGGCGTATGACAAAAATGAGCATTCTAGTGTTAGGTTCTATGCCAAGGCTGGGGTTAGGAGATATCTAAAAGGTAAGAGAAAAAGGAATTTTAGATAGTTATTTAAGTAAATCCAATTCTCCTCCAAGCCTCCAGTAAGATATCCCTGCAATTTTGTATTCTTCTGCCATCTTTCTTCTAGCTTGAACCCCCTCTTTAGATTGGAAATAGGCTTTACAGGTATACCCATTCTCACAACTAAATGCTGAATAAGTTTCTCCAAGGTCTTCTTCATATAAATATTCTATATCTGGATCATTTATGATACTACTTAATGCCGTTGTGTATGTAAAAGCTATTGTTCTGTCACTAGACCACTGATAGCCATACAAATGTACCCCTAACCATATCTTCTCTCTAGGAATTCTCTCTGTTGCATAGCTAAGGACATCCTTAACCCAGTCTATTGGAGCTATTGGCCCAGGTATTTGAGAAGATTGAAGA
>DAOTFQ010000059.1:0-3688 GCA_035446665.1 Candidatus Dojkabacteria bacterium
CTCTCATGTGACCACATAACACTCTGTAAACCAAACTCTGCAGCTATTTCTCTTACAGTTTGATTTCTAGAACCAAAAGGGAACCTTATTAAATTAACCCCATAATCACTATCTACATCCTTCATAGCCTGAAGAAAATCTTCTATCTGTTCTCTTGATTCCTCTCGTGCAAGAGCCATTATCTCTGCATAATCCCAACCATGCATCTCTTTAATTAACTCAGGATTTCTTTCAACCTACTGTCCTGTTACAAGAAAGGTTGTTCTCAGGCCATACTTTTCATACACCTCCATTATGTGTTTTAGATATTCCTCCCTACCCCCATCATCATAGATTATCACAACTACTGACCTCTCCCTAGTCACCAGAATGTATTTTATGGCTTGCAAGAAATTTATTTTCTCAGTGGGAAAATCTCTTGTTCTGTATCCCGCTCTGCAACTCCCTTTTGGGCCTCCATCTCTGAAATTACACTGTCCATCTTGTATATATTATCCCAATTTCTATACCTCTCCTCCCCCATCCTCGCAATTGAATAATCCCTCAACACAACAAAGTAATCATAGGGATTATCTGTTTCTAAAAAATCATCCGGCAGTTGTTCATCCAATAGAGATGACAAACCTAATAAAAATCTCAAAGTAAGCATATATTCATCCCCAGGGTCACTCTTCTCCTGTATCTCATGGTGTCCTACAATATCCCAAACAGATAAACCATATCTCTCGGAAGCTGCTTTTACTAAAGCTAAAACATTCGCTATTTGTTGGTTTGGGGGAAACTGCTCTGGGAAGTTAACAGAATATTGTGTCCCTACCTGCTCCAGAGCTAAGGAGAAAGAATTAAAATCTTTGTTGCCTGCCCTAATAAAATCCACAAAGTCCTGGCCTACCCCTAATTTCTCATACAAATCTGCTGTCTTAACTCTGTTAAGATCCTCCCTGCCGGTTGCCAACTCATAACCTATCACCACATGCCAACCTTTATATGGAATAGGACCTGCCGGCTGAGAGTGTATTATCCCCACTCCATCCCCTCCTTCAAATTCGTCATTAACTGGGTACGAATCTACACAAAACTGGACACTAGGATTCCCTTCTCTATTAAGCCCGTTAATCGTGTTTAGAACTGTCCTATATGCTCCAGATCGAAGAGTCTGAGGAGCAGCATCGTAGTGAATAACAAAAAAATCAACACCCTTTAATTGCTCATTATCTGAGTATAACAGAAACCTATCTGTCTCTACTGTAAGAACAGGTTTTATATCCCCTTCCTCCTCGTAATACAACTGCCCATTCTCATCAAAATTCAACTCCGGCTGTAAAGAAAGTATGTCCTTGACCTCTGGACTTAATCTTTTTTCTATTCCTAGAAAGGGATTATCTAACACTTGCTCAACAGCTACCTTTTTCACCACACCCTCCTCCGCAATCGTCTCTTCTGGCAATGCAAAACCTCCAGAATCTAGGACTGAACCAACATCTGAAGGAGGAAAATAGGACTCTTCAGAAGGTGTTAGAAAGTCTGGGAATAAGCCAAAGTCCTCCCTTATTTCCCTTGTAATGGAGACCTCATCTTCAATAACCCCCCCTGTATTATCCTCTGGGGGGATATACACCTCTCCCTGAGGGAACCTATCATCTACCCTGGAAGCTTCTACTTCAGTCGGAATAGAATCTGGGCGAGTCGCAGCTAACAAAATACTACTAGCAAAAATAAACCTGAAGAATTTCTCCTGCCTACTGATACCCTTCTTCTCATTAGCTCCTTCGATCTCTTCTGGATATTTTAATTCTGTTTCTGGGTTTTTCATATATCAAAAATTTGTATTCAATCGTGTATTATACCCTTATAACAAGTTCCCTTCAATATACTACTGCTCTGAAATACAAAAAAAGGCATACTAGGATCTTTTTCTTTCCCTGTACATTTCATCTAGTTCCTTCAAAGTAGTGGCCTCTGTAATCATCTTATCCCTTCCCCACACAGTTAACCTGGGAAATCTTAGAGATAGGTACTCACTGTTTTTATTTCTCGTTATCTCATCTGCCTCTACAGTAAAAACAACTCTTGGCTGAACCCATACATCCGGTTTGAGAAATTTTTCTACAACAACATTCTTAGGCTTATCCTTTAGGAAATCTTCCTTCAACTGTTCAGAAATATTTTTAAGTTGCTCATCACTAAAACCTGTTCCTACTTTACATATTCCAACAAACATATCTTCCTTCTCGTCATAAATTGCACCTAAAACAGAACCCATTCCAAGATCTTTTCTTCTCCCAGAGCCAAAATTGTATCCAACTGCTACAAGGTCTATAGTGTCAACAAGCCCCTCCATCATAGACTTCTTAAGCTTAATCCACTCATAATTTCTTGTCCCTGGAAGATATCCCCCACTCTTCTGTTTTGCAATTAAACCTTCGTGTCCTTCTCCTACTTTCTCATTGAAAATTTCCTTCAACTTTTTCATATTTCTTATCGTAACTGTCTCAGTAATCGCTATACCCCCCTTGGTATTTAATTCCTCTAGTTTTGCTATTCTGTCAACAGTATTGTCTGCCATAAGAGATTTCCCATTCAAATAAAGGATATCAAACACCATGGCCCTAACAGGAACCAGTTTCTTTATATCTGTGACTTCATACTTCCTCCTTCTTTGCATAGTATCTTGAAATGGTAAGAACTTCTGATTCTCCTCATCCCAGCCCAATACTTCAGAATCTAATATGAAAGATTCTTTATCTATATTCATTGCTGCTTCAACAACCTCTGGAAACATATCTGTCACATCCTCTAGATTCCTTGTAAAAAGCCTAATATTGGATTTTTCCTCTTTCCTCTCAAAGAGAGAACCGTTTTCTTCTTTCTTTATATATCTAAACCATATGGCTTCCTTATCTGAGAAATCCCATTCTTTAAATTTGTGAATTTGACACCTTAGACCATCATACTTAGCTTGCACTAAAAATTCCTCCCCCAACTTGTCAAAAACTTCCTCAAAATCTCCTACCCTTTCGACCAATCTTGACATAACAGGGATTCCAGGTTGAACTTTCACCGAAGAGAGCTTCTCCCTTGCTTTCTCTTCGTTTACTCCAGAGACCAAAGAACATATGTAGCCAATGTCTGCATGAGCACCATATGCCCTATCTAGTTCGCCTTTTAGGCTTTTATCTCCAACCACCATAACAGAGAAAACATCCAAAAGCGTTTTCGTATTAACACCAAATCTAAGATCCCCACATACAATTCTAGAAAAATATTTGGCCTCTAAAGGAGAAATTTTATTGAGTATATCTACTATTATTTTGTTTTTGCTCTCTACAGAACCCTTTCCCTTCGCGTTAACTATCCCCCAAAGGATATCATAGACCTCCTGAAGAGTTAGTTCAGAGCTTTTAGAACCCATTTCCCCCGTAAAATATTCCAGTATATCCCCAATGTCCCCTAATTCTTCCATCTTTTTAGCTATATCCTCATCTAAATTTCTAAATTTAGATATCTCTTTAAGCAATGATATAAAGCTCTTTTCAGAATAATTAAATTCGCTATCTACAAATAGAGGAGCAACCCTACCTAGAGTTAAATAGGATAATATCTGGGAATCTAGAGGGTCCAACTCTTTGTAAAAATTAGACAACACCTCTGTCATTTCATTTCTAGAATCCGTACCCTCAAGGGTATT
>DAOTFQ010000060.1:0-1484 GCA_035446665.1 Candidatus Dojkabacteria bacterium
AAGGACTATGTTATATATGATACCTTTACACTCTCTTTTGACGAAAATATCCCTGAAACTTATGTAGCTGGTGCAAGCTCTAATTTAGAAAAGTTGGAGTTTCAAGGTAAAAAAAGATTTGAGATTGTTCAAGAAGATGCAGACATTGTTCTTTCAAGAGAACCTGGGGAGGATTCTGAAGAGATATTTAGTAAGAATCTTATTCCTGTGGCTCACATATATTCCTTAGTGAACAAGGTGACAAATGAAAATATTGAAGATTATAATCTCTTTGTTCTAAGTTCACTCAACCAAGAGTTTGTGACAGAAGAGTATGGGACAGAGGTAACACTATTGGAGAGTTATGACGAACTGGTTTCAAAGCTTACAGAAAGTGACACCAATATTGGTCTTGTGGAATTTCCAGACCTAGATTTCAGAGTAAAGATTCTTGAAACAGAGGAGGGATATTATCTAGATGACAGAGCTGCCTCTGTAGAAATTAAGTTTTATGCACAATTAAGCGAGAAAGTAGACGACTTTATCCTTTCTGTCTTATCTAGAAACATAGATATTGGTACGGAAGGTTGGGATGAAGAGAAATTGACAAAGGTTAATATGGGAGGGGTAGTTGCTATAGCAAGATCACTTGCAGCGAGGATGAATCAGGTGGGTGATTATGCTTATCCAGCAAAAGAGATAGGTTCTTTTCTTGCAGATGCAGACTTGACACATGTGTCCAATGAGGTGTCTTTTGTAGATGGTTGTGCTGCTTCCAGTGGTATGAGATTTTGTTCTAAGCCCGAATACATTGAAACTCTGGAAGAGTCTGGGGTAGATATTGTGGAATTAACGGGTAACCATAATAATGACTTTGGTAGTGAATATAATAAAAATACGATAGAGACATATACAAGCTCGGGGATGAGGTATTTTGGAGGAGGTCTGAATGATGAGGATGCTAGTAAGGTTCTTTATGAAGAGGTCAATCGATCTACAATAGCTTTTGTAGGTTACAATTATTACGATACAATATTAGGGACTCTGGCTTTAGCAGGAACAGACAGAGCTGGTGCGAATTCTTACTCTGTGGAAAAGCTCAAAGCAGATATGGCGGAAGCAAATGAAAAGGCGGATGTAGTTGTTGTTACTTTTCAATTCCAAGAGTGTTGGAGTTATCCTGCTGCAGATGTGATTTATCCTCCTTGCTATAGACCTATTGCAGTTCCGGATCAAGAGGGGGTGTTTAAACAAGCAATAGATTTTGGGGCAGATATTGTGGTAGGGACACAGGCTCACCAACCTCAAACTTATGAGTTGTATGGTGATGGGATAATATTCTATGGCTTAGGAAATTTGTATTTTGACCAAATTAACTGGATAGGGACAAGACAGGGCCTAGTTCTTTCTCACTATTTTTATGATGGTCAATATATACAGACAAAGATAACCCCAATATTGATGGGTAATGATTTTGTTCCTCGTATTGCAAATGAAGAACAATC
>DAOTFQ010000060.1:1584-3541 GCA_035446665.1 Candidatus Dojkabacteria bacterium
TTATGTCTCCCATCATAGTTTGAAAATCCGAAGAGTTCTTCGTCAAAGGGTCTTTTTGAACTAGGTTTCTCTGCTTGCTCTTGAGTATAAGTTATCTTTAGAACGTTTTTATCTATTTACTAGAGTGTTTATCACTATTTAGACTTTCACTTATTCTTGTAGGATCACCTCTTTTCTCTGATTCAGGCCACAGGTTAGAATTTATGAGAACTTTTAGGAGTGTTGCCAAGTTCTTCTCATTATTTATTCCCGCACCTGCAAAATGACTATCTGGAGTAGGGTTGTCTATTTGAGCTTTTATCTTCTTTAAAATATCTAGATTTATTGTGAGTAGGTCGTATAGATAGTTCTTGTTGTTTACGAAATTGCCTTGTATGTGATCCATGAGATAAGTTTTATTTCTTGTAAAGTTCTCATCCTCTGAAAATACTTGTTTCTGCCCGTAGTGCCTAGGGACATAGAGGGTTGTGAATCTAGAGGTCTGGACTTTCTCTCCAACACTGTTAAACCCAGTTGTTATATCTACGGGGAAACCGTTTAGGTAAAAATCTATTCCAGCCATGTCATCTTCACCACTTCCAACCTTGATGTCTATGTCAGATTCTCTTATGAAGTTAAGAAATATCGCTTCCCCCAATACTCCATGTAGTTCTTTAGTTCCGTAGAGTTGCTCTGTAGGGGTTGATGATAATAGTTCTAGCTCTTTTGCCTTAATATCCTTGTATGTTTGGTTGGTGCTTGTGGATATCCGATGAACTAAAATTTCTTTTGCAGTAGTTACTAGGGCTGGTTCTCTTTCTGTTGTGTCTCTGAGTTCTTGTTCCAATGTCTTTCATTTTACAAAGAAAAGGGGCTATGTTTCAAGCCCCTTTTGAATTTTGTTTTAGAGAAATTTACTTTATCTCTATTTCTCTTGGTTTAACTTCGTCTGTCTTTGGAAGTTTAACCTGTAATACCCCATCCTTAAACTCTACTTCTGCTTTGTCAGGGTTTATTTTAGTTGGAAGGTTAAATCTCTGTTCAAAGGAAGTTTCCATACTTCTGTAGTAGTATTTTTTGTCTTTATTTTCCTCTTCCTTCTCTTTGGATTCTCCCTTAATGGAGATGTTGTCTTCGTTAATTGTTATCTTTATGTCTTCCTTTTTAATCCCAGGAAGTGCCATTTTTACAAAGACGTCATCTTTTTCCTCCCAAACATCTGCAGAGAGGTTAGAGTATGTTGTAGGGGAAGTGAGAAATTCCTCCCATACTGCTGGAGTAAAGAAGTCATCAAAGATGGATCTAAAAGGAGTATATGTGGTAGGGTATGATCTCTTATTATTGTCATCTCTTCTTACAATTTTCATATGTTTTCCTTTTTAAAATTTATATATAGCAAATAGTAGCACCGAGTGCTAATTCTTGTCAAGGGGGTAAAAGTTCTCTAATAAGGGATTTTTATAAAGAGTCCTATTTCTTTTGATATGTTGATAGAGTCCCCAAAAACTTTGCCTGCGTTGTCTCTAAGTGTGTAGTCAAAAAGACTTTGTGGTTTATTCCATACAGCTACTTGTTTTATATAAGAGTAATCAGTATTTAATAATATGTCCTTTGTTCTTGAAACAGAATTCTTGAAAAATGATGTTGGAATAAGGTTCCACCCTATGAGGTTTGATATGTCTACTTTATAGTCAATATCTATCGTCTTTATTGGAATCTCAATATCTTGTAATGCAATTATCATATAGATCTCACCTGGAATAAGGTTAAAATCGGTTCCATAGTTTTCACCATTTTCATTTTTGACAATCTTTTCCCATTTATCATTCCTAAAAAGGCCAACCGCAAGAATTTCTTTGTTTGAGGTATCTATTAATTCTTTGGCTGTCCCGATTGTGATTTCATTACTATTTATAACGAGTGGGGCGACAAAGAAATTTACCCCCTTAGTGATATTTATCCGATTATTCTTTTCCTG
>DAOTFQ010000061.1:0-3496 GCA_035446665.1 Candidatus Dojkabacteria bacterium
ATTGTCATACCTTATGAAAGGTGCAAGATACGTATCAAAGCTTGAGAACGCTTGGGCTCCTGCAGCTTCATGTTGAAGAGTGTAAAGGAAGTTTACAGCCTGTCCCAATGCTGTACTAAAATGTTTTGGAGGAGCACAAGAAATTTTACCTTTAACACCAGTAAAACCCCTAAGAAGTAAATCTTCTAAACTCCACCCATTACAGTATGTTGCCAGCATCCCTAGGTCATGAATATGGAAATCCTTGTTTATATTCGCATTAGAAATCTCTTTAGGATATATACTATGCAACCAGTAATTAGCCTGAACAGTAGTGGAGATGTAATTATTTAAGCCCTGCCAGGAATAGGCCATATTACTATTTTCATTAACCTGCCAGTCTACTTTATCTATATACCCACTTACTAGAGTATCTGCATCTATTAAAGATTTAATATTTTTAACCTGGTTCTTTAGATCTACAAACAATTCAAAAGCGATAGAAGTCTTCCCATGCCCCATATCCACCAAGGTCTGAGCAGTAACGGCTGCGATTTTCTTCGTGGTGACATATTCTTTACCCGAATATTTTTCTTTTAACCTTTTAACTACCTCATCAGCAATCTCATTAGCTCTCTCCCTATCTTCGCCCCCAACACTCTCAGCAGCTTTGAATATCCCTGTTACTAATCTCTCTTTCTGAAATTTAACTATTCTTCCATCTCTCTTCTTGACCTTGAACATCTTGGTAGTTTTCTGGGCAGGCATCTTTATATATTAATAATTTAAGTTTTTTGTATATCTTTTATTTCATCTACAATCTCATCTAGATTCTTAAAACCCTTATATACAGAAGCAAATCTAATATAAGCTAGTGAATCCTTAGTTTTTAACCAATCAAGAACCATTAAACCAATCTCTTTAGACTTAACGATATCCTCTTTATTAAAAACATATCTCTCTACTTCATCTACAAAATCCTCAATCTCTTCTTCTAGTATCTTCTCATCATCTACAGCCTTCTTAATCCCCTTAAAAATCTTTGAGGTATCAAACCTTTCCAAAGAACCGTCCTTCTTCTCAATACTAAGATCCGCTTTCTCTACTCTTTCATAGGTAGTAAACCGTTTTTTGCATTTTAGACACTCTCTTCTTCTTCTCGTAGAGCTATCTTCGCTATTATCTCTTTTATCTACTACCTTTGTTTCTTCGCTACAGCAAAATGGACATTTCATAAAAACAGCCACAATATATTGTATTTGTTAAATAACATAGTCCAACAGGTTGTACACGTCAATACCCTGTAGTAAGCCCAGCTTGGTGTTATTACCTTTAAAAAGGGAGATCTTACAAAAGCAAACACTCTATTTTAACGACTACAGGATTATCTATATACCTCCAAGCCAAAATTTATGGTAAGATTTTTTACTAATTTATTAACTCAAAATATATGGTTGTCTCTTTAGAAGAATTTGCAAAAATAAGGAAGGAGAAACTTAAAGGGAAAAAGATAGTTGCTACCTCAATGTTTTTTGATCCACCACATCCTGGACATGTTTCTTGCCTACTAGAGTCTAAGAAATTCGGAGATGTTTTAGTAGTAATAATTGATGGAGATACTAGAGCAGCAAATAAGAAAGGAAAAGCTTTCATGCCAGCAGTAGATAGAGCAGATATAGCGGATGCAATCAAAGGAGTAGATTATGTCGTTATACATGAAGATCCTGATGCATGGCACTGTGCAGATGCAATAAAAATAGTTAGACCAGATGTTTTTACCAAAGGGGGAGACAGAGATGAGAAAAATAGGAATGACCCAAAGAGTGGACTCAAATGGGAAGCAGATATTATAGAAGGATATGGTGGAAGAATAGAGTATGGAGTAGGGAAAGAGAAAAAATGGTCTAGCTCAAATTATCTTCAAGAGTGGTA
The DNA here is from genome assembly GCA_035446665.1 of Candidatus Dojkabacteria bacterium. Taxonomy (GTDB): domain Bacteria; phylum Patescibacteriota; class Dojkabacteria; order SC72; family SC72; genus UBA2177. The sequence goes on from DAOTFQ010000061.1 coordinate 1,912, forward strand.
CCTATTTAAAAAGAAAGAAGAGTCATCCCAAAAAGAGTAAAGAAGAACCTATTAGCCTAAGTAATTAAACTCTTTCCTTAGTTTTTTCTAGATAGGTATATATAGAAGTTGCAGCGACAGCACCTTCACCGACAGCAGTAACAACTTGTTGGAGATTGTTAGAGTTGGTAGTAGCATCTCCTGCAGCCCAGATGCCCTCCATACTTGTGGATTGATCCTCTTTGACAACTATATAATGTTTGTCATCTAGTTCAACCCCTAACTTCATTGGAAGATCTGCATTAGGCTCAGAACCAATCTCTATAAACAACCCATCAACATCAAGATACTGAGAACCATTAAATGCCCTACTTAACTTTACTTTTTCAACTCTCTCTTTCCCTTCTATTCCCGTAACCACCGTTGTAAGAATAATCTCCACATTCTTTTTAGACTTAATATCATCTATCCAAGCAGGTTCACCTCTAAGAGCAGTACCTCGGTAGATAATATAAACCTGTTTTGCAATATCCGCTAACATAGTAGCCGCCATAGTTGCAGCATTACTTCCACCAACAACACCTACAATTTTATCTTTGTAAAACATAGCATCACAAGTACAACAATAGGAAACTCCCTTTCCTAAATATTTCTCTTCTCCAGGAACTACTAACTTATTTCTCTTTGTTCCAGTAGCAAGTATTATTGTCTTTGCAATAATCTTTTTTTTAGCATCTGTTTCTAATTTAAAAAGATTACCTTCTTTCTCTATAGCTACAACACTTTCAAACAAGGTTTCAGCTCCATTCTTCTTTGCTTGCTCATACATTCTAGTTCCAAGCTCTAATCCCGTTAGATCACCAACTCCTGGGTAATTACATACCTTGTGAGCATCAGCAATGGTTCCACCTACTTGCTTTCCAAGAACAATATTCTTAAGTTTATATCTACTAGCATATATGCTTGCACTTAGACCAGCTGGTCCAGCACCAATGATAGCAACATCATATATGTTTTCCATAATATTCCTCTAAAAGAAGTTAACAGATTATTTTATCATATAAAGAAGGTTATCCAAAAAAGGGGGTCTTAAGGAGGGAATCTGTGTTGTTTAGCGTAAAGCTATTAAATTTGCACAGAGTTCCCTCCCAAAAGATCTATCATTCCATTATTTTCCTTTCTTCTGTAACTGAATACAATTTCGACCTTCGCGCCTTGTTTCAACCCATTCATAATCAGGTTGAGAGTACACACGACCACCTTCAAAACCTCCAAAACAGATTTTCCTGTTTGGATCAATGAGAAGTTCCAAGTCGGAAGTCCACTCACCATATTCTGACTCACAAGCCCTGTCATAGGGATTTCCCCAGCATCTTTCAAAAACATACGAACCCAAATAGTCAGGGTTTGTTTCCTCAAGAACTTGAATCTTATCCCAAGGGACAGGGTTCTCTGAAGAGCAGGCTGAAAGCAGAATAGGGAATAGTACAAATACGAATAAGAAAAACTTTTTAAACATAGTATCTCCTTTTGATTTTTAGGTAGGCATGATTAATAACGACACAAAAGCATTTATACGATATAGATAAATACCTTAGTGCCGTTA
>DAOTFQ010000062.1:0-3249 GCA_035446665.1 Candidatus Dojkabacteria bacterium
CATTAGGTTTACCACCCTCCATGTATGCCATAACTGAGTTAGTTGTTCCTAAGTCTATTCCTATTATTTTAGACATAATATTTTTTATTAAAATTTAATTTCTATTTAGATACTACAACCCTTGCAGGTCGTACTACTGAACCGTCTAATATGTATCCTGGTTGAATAGTGTCATATATTTTGCCTTTCTCTCCTTCTTGAACTGTTGCTATCGCTTCGTGTATATCTCTGTCAAAATCCTCTCCCTTCTCTGGAATATACTGTTCAAAACCCATCTCCTTTAATCCTTTTTTCATTCCTTCTATAATAGCCAATATCCCTTCCAACCAAGATTCTCCTTTTTCATCCATCTCTATCTCTTTGCTAGCGATTGCAGCTAACATTAAAGCATCTAAAGTAGGAACTATTGTGTCAAAAAGGTTCTTCTTTATCTGCTGTAACCTAAGCTTATCTCTTTTTTCAGAGTGCTTTAGAAGATTGTGGTAGTCCGCCAAGGCTCTCTTCAGCTGGTTTTCTACCTCTAGTTTCTCATCTTCTACCTTATCTATTGTGAGGGCTAACTCCTGAATCTTCTTTTCTAATTTGTCCTCACTTAAATTCTTGTTTTTGTTTTCGTTCTTTTTGTTACTCATTGAAATCTGTTATTATTTTATCTCCATCCTGACATGGAATTTTCTAAAGCATTCTTTACTTCCTTCAGAGACTGAAGAACCTTTCCATATTCCATTCTTTTTGAACCAATTACACCAACATAGGCATGATCTTTATCCCAGAAGGGAATTCTTGTAAAAGCCAATGCACACTCTGTAAGGTTCTCTATCCCCGATTCTTCCCCTATTAATAAAGAGACTCCCGAACCAGAATACTTCTCTACCAAGTTTGGTAAGAAAACATTGTCCTCCATAATATTTAGTATTGTCTTTATAGTTTCAATGTCTTTAAATTCCTCATATTTAAGAAGGTTAGAATAACCATATCCTCTGACGTCATCATCTAATATTAGGAATACTAGAGATTCCGTTTCTTTAGCCAATATCTCTAATATTGCCTTAGAAATAGAATCTTTGGAGAATCTATCTCTAAAAATCCCCTGTCTTATTTCTACTGTAATAAGAGGATTAAGACTGTTTTCATCTAGAAACTTTGTTACATAGAGTCTTAAAGCCTGGTCTGTTGGTAAACGACCTGAGGAGATGTGGCTTTTTTCTAAAAGACCCAACCTCATAAGCTTAACCATTTCGTTCCTAACAGTTGCCGAACTCACACCTAAATCATATTTTTCTAAAAGAGCTAAAGAGCCTACTTCCGAAGCTTCTTCCATAAACTCATTTATTACTGCCATAAGTATGGCTTTTTGTCTTTCTGTTAAATCCATATTGGCAAATAGTAAAACCGACTGCTAAAGTATAGGGTATCCTCAGCTTACTGTCAATACTGTAAAAAAACTGTTGCCCCCTCTATCCTTTTCTGCTATACTCCTATTCGTTATGGAAAAAATCATATTTGAAAAAAGAGAAGTCCTTGGAAAGAAGAATAAAAGACTTTTCGACGAAGGATATATCCCTGCAGTTGTTTACAACTCCAAAGGGGATTCTACTAATATAAAGATTACAAAATCCTTTGCTACTAAGATCATGTCTGAGGTTACCTCTGCTACAGTATTAGATGCAGAATATGATGGCAAAAGTATGAAAGTAATCGTGAAGGAAATAGATGTAAATCCTTTTACAGAAAGGATTAGACATATTTCTTTCTTTGAGGTAGACGAAAAGCAGGAGATGACATTTACTATTCCATTTAAGATTGTTGGCGTCGCCCCTGCGGTTAAGAATAACCTCGGTATATTGGTCGAGGTTCTCTCTTCCATAGATGTTAGAGGAAAGCTTTCAGATCTTGTCCCGTTTATTGAGATAGATGTAACAAAGCTGGAGCACCCAGGACAATCCATTTCCCTAAATGAATTAGAACTTCCAAAGTCTCTCGAATTAATAAATGACGACTTAGCAGAGACCACTATAGTTACAATTACTGAGTTACAAGAAGAGGTCGTTATTGAAGAGCCTGAAGCAGAAGCAGAGGAAGAAGTTGAGGGTGAAGAGGTTGAGGGGGAGGAGGGAGAGGTAAAAGAGGAAACTGAAGAAACGAAGGAGTAATCTCTTCCCAAATTGCATCATTGTCTATATAATTGCTTATGATATCAGTTATCATTACGTCCTTTAAAGAACCCCGCACTATTAGGAAATGTATCTCTTCTATCGCAGATAGAAAATATTCCGGAATCCCTACCCCATTTGAAATCATACAGGTATCCCCTGATGAACCAACTTTAAAACAAGGGAAGAAGGAAGCGAATAAGCTAGGACTGAATAAGAATCAATACGTACAGATAAGAGATCCTAAGAAGGGAAAACCCTATGCCCTTAAGATGGCTCTTAAAAAAGCCCAAGGGGACATCATAATTCTCACGGATGGAGATGTATATTTTGAGGAAGATGCTGTTAGGAAACTTGTTGAACCATTTAAGGAAGCAAATGTTGGAGGAGTTAGTGGAAGACCTAAATCACAAGACAAAAAGGATAGTCGTTTCGGATACTGGGGACATCTTCTGTCAGATTCTGCAGATCATAGAAGAAAAAAGACTATGGAGAAAGTAGAGGGAGAAGATTTTTATGTAGGAAAAGATACCTTCTTCCCCATGAGTGGCTATATTATGGCAATAAGGAATATAGATTTCGATATTCCTACAGATGTTTTATCAGACGATGCATATATTTCATATTCTTTAAGGAATATGAACTTAGATATAGCTTATGCTCCTAAAGCAGTGTGTTATGTTAAATATCCAACAAATTTAAGAGATTACTACAAACAGAAGGTTAGATCTCTTGGTGGATTCAAGCAATTAGAAAGGATGGATATCTTTCAGAGGGATAAACAGAGTAGAAGTTTTTGGATTGAATTAACTTATGCATTTTTTGTTCTTAAGTATGCATCCAATGTTAGGGAGTTTTTTTGGTCTATTGTTATTCCCTGTTAGATTAACTACTTGGATTAGAATATTCTGGGAGAGAGATATCCTTAAAAAAGGAATGCCAAAGGATGGATGGGAAAGGATAGAGAGTACTAAGTAACGGAAAGAATAAATAAAAAGAGGCCCTTTCGGAGCCTCTTCTAAATTCTTATTTAATAAAAGATTACCACCTAAAGTGTGCAAACGCTTTATTAGCTTCTGCCATTCTATGCATATCT
>DAOTFQ010000063.1:0-3193 GCA_035446665.1 Candidatus Dojkabacteria bacterium
AAACTCGCCTCCTAACTCACTTCTCATCTTTACTGTTTTCCAATCCTTGTCCTTGACCGTTATTAAACTTACCCAGTTGTTTCCCTTAGATCCGTTTAGAGTAAGCTGTGCTCTGTGCCCTCTCTTCTCTAACTCTGTAAATATTTTTACCATATTGGTATATATAATTAGTTTATATTGTTTATATTGTATCATACCTACAATAGGTGTCAATAACCCTATAACAATTATTCATAATCTTTGCTTGTGGCTATGTAGCAATCTTTTGGAATATCATTTAGATCAATGGCGATAAAAGATGCAAGTCCAGTTGAAGGTATGGCTTTAGCTTCTAGTTGCTCTAGGTTGTATACGCTATCAATCCAGAGCATAAGTCTTGGCATATCCAGAATACTCCAATAGGCAAATCCGTTCTGACTGTAATTTATATATCCTGATAAATAAAACTGACTGGCTATCTTAAAAAACTCTCCCTTTTCTTTGGTGTTCCTGTTCTGATAAAACTCCATTGTAAAAGTATTGTATTTTACTTTGTCATAGGAAAGAGCCTTCTCCTGTCCAGTAAGTTGTGATCCATTTCCCAAACCCACTATGACATCAATAGCAAACTCCATGTCAAGTGGGGTGTCCTGGGTTCTTTTAACGGAAGTAGCATTAAACACCTTGTAATAAATATCGTTACAATGTATGTTCATGTTAGCCGACTGCTTGTATTCTTTAGTGTCTTTAAAGCTCATCGGTCTCAATAGTCTCAATATAGTATCTAGCACTTTGAGCTTTGTTTAACTCTATGCTTATTACCTGCGCTCTTTTAAGCGTGTCTACGGTTCTCATAACCTTGTCCTTCGCTAACTGCTTTGGAAAAGCACTGTACTTTTTGACTCTGTAAATCTTCATATTAAATATTTAATAATTTAATTAAAACCCTTATCTGTTGCTCGTAGTCCTCTGGAGACTTAGCAACTATTTGTTTCTTTAACATCTCGTATTTTATCCATTTATTCATAGATATTATTACTTAAATTATTTTGAGTTATTGAGCCACCTGGGAATGTTATCTTACAAAGGACTTGTCCTGTCTGCCCTGACCTATTCTTCATAATGTCTAAAGTAAAGTCATCAGTAAAAACCCCATTATCCCCACGTTTTCTAAGTATTCTAATTGCCACGTCTGCTATCTGCCCTATTTCCCCAGCACCTTTGAATCCAAAAGTTGTATATTCAGTATCCTTCTGAGCCTCGTTGCTTATTTGAGACAGGATTACAAAACAAACCCCCAACTCTTTAGCCAACCCCTGTAATTTAGTTGAGATTTGGCTTAAAGATTCGTAAAGACTTTTGCTAGTTCTATCTTGCACTAATTGAATGAAGTCTAGGAAAACTACATCAACTTGCCTGTTTTTGTTCTCAATCTTAACCCTGGTAACAATATCGTTTATATCGTAGATAGTGTCTAGTATGCAGAGATCTAACTTCTCTATGTGCCTTTCTAGGTCTGTTACCTGCTTGTTTACTTCTTGCTTGTTTATGGTTTTGGCCAATTCGTAAACTCCTATCCCAAGTCTCTCCCCTATAATCCTGTCTAGGATATCTTCCTTTGTCATTTCTAAAGTTATCACACAAGCCCTTCTTCCCATTCCAATTAATCTGTTGACCATATTTGTTAAAAAATATGACTTTCCATAAGCATTATACCCACCTACAATCCAAACCTTAGACTTTCTAAAACCACTTGTAACCCTATCTAAATCTGGTAATCCAGTTGGCAAACCTAGTAAGCCCTCATCTGCCCCCTTCCTGTTCTCCTCCAAGTGCCTTTTATAGTCTTCGATTACACCAATCTGTTTCCCTGCTGTTTTCTTCATATACTCAAATGCCTGTTCTATATCACCCTCAGTTATTAGTTTTTTAATCCTCTCTTCATTATAGTTTTTTACAAATTCTAAAATATCCGACTCCGTAATCCAACCCTTTGTGTTCCCAACTGTAATAGCCAACTCTGTTGTCTCTGCATACCCAAGCCCTGCCACCTCTCTTAATTCAGAAACTTTATCTGGTGTATACCTAAAGCCACTCTTTAATACTTTTAAAACCTTTTTATCAACAGGATCATCAAACATATCTTCTGATAGCATGGTATAAAACTCTGGCTTATATCCCCTATTAAGCAAATTCGCTATTAAGACTCTTCCTTTGTTGTTCATTTTGTTTGATTTAAAATATTAACTTCTGTTTCTCTCTTCTTGTTATTTAACCATTGATCTAATTTATCACTTCTCGTTATATATTCAGGAGTTAAATATCTCCTCTTCGTTGGATTGTCACCCATCAAATATGAATCACACTTAGCATTGGACACTGCCTTTAAGATATCTTCCAAAGTATATCCTGATTTTAATCGTGAGAGAAAAGCACTCTGAGATTTAGTATCCCCCCTGTAACTTGAACCAACCATGGAATTAAAGTTCTCTATAAAAGAAGTGTAGCTTGATTCGGCTCCTGGCTTACCCTCTTGCTTGACATTCTTATTAACATTCTTATTAACATTCTTATTAACATTCTTGTATGTTTCCATCTGTTTTCCATCTGTTTTCCATCTGTTTTCCATCTGTTTTCCATTTTGTTTCTCACATCCTTGATACTTACCCCAATTAAGTATTGTAATTACTGTAAATTTTGTCGTCTTTTGTTGTTCAATTTGTTTCTCATTTTCGAGGTATTTTAGAATTCTATACACAGAACTTTGTGCAATTCCTGTTTTTTTTGCTATAACTTTTATGCCCGTTAGAAGTTGTCCGACCCCTAAGATCTGTTTCTTGTTGTTCCAGATAAAAGAGGATTCTTCGTGCTGAGCATTAAGTAGTAGATAAAGCCACACTGACAGGTAGGCAGGTTTTTTGAATATGGGATTACTCAGTAACCTCCTGGAAAGTTTTATATATCCCCCCTGTTTCCTCATATTTCGTTCGGTCTAAAATTAAATAACCAAATAGGAGAGTTGGCGACCGAACGAGGAAACCAACCCCCCTATTTGAATATCTAATCTCTCTTGTAAAACCGTTCGGTGCTTCATACTGTCTCTAATTTATACTCATACTCCACTAAAGTCAATATAGCCTTAGTAATATGCTATGGGACTAAAGAGAGGGTACAAAAGGCTATAAAAAGCACGTATAACGTACCCTCTCTTACT
>DAOTFQ010000064.1:0-3166 GCA_035446665.1 Candidatus Dojkabacteria bacterium
CATTTTCCATCTTCTAATTTGAAAAAGGCTCTCCCTTCTCGGGTATTCTTATTCCAGCTTCCCCAGGTAGGGAAATAACCAGTTCGTTTGTAACTTGATCTATAGAAAGTGTAGGGTCTTCATAATCTTGACCCTCTAGAGATTTTAAGATTTCTTTAGCTAAACTATCCCCTTTGTAGCTGGAGGTCTTCTGCTTGGATTCCTCTTCTTTTGAACCAAAATATTGGATACTATCATTAACAACAATACCAAATACATAGTATTGAGCAGACCCTATCTCTCTGTGCCATTCCTGCCTTATATCATTCTCTGTGAGTTCTCTGCCTGTTGTCGCACCAGCTTGTAGTAATGCAAGAAACTTGGGGTCAGTAGGGGAATCGAACTCTTCGGGCCTTCTATTCATTGTCTCCATGTTATATGTTCGTTAATTTATTTAGAGGTTATAAAACTTCATTTTAACCATCATTATTATATCAATTAGCTATTTCTAAGACAATCTTATTAAATTCGTGAATTTTAAGGAGGATAAGCCTAAATCTATATGATATAATGACAGTTATGAGTGCAAAAAACTTAAAAGATGTAAATCCAAAACAAGATTTTGTTCAAATGGAAAAAAATCTCCTAGAAAAATGGGAGAAAGAAGGTATAGTTAAAAAATATTTAGAAAAGAACCAAGATTCCAAAGAGAGATTCTCATTTATAGATGGCCCTATTACGGCTAACAATCCTATGGGTGTTCACCATGCATGGGGAAGAACATATAAGGATGCAGTACAGAGGTATAAAAATGCTAAAGGTTTTAAGCAGAGATTCCAAAATGGTTTTGACTGTCAAGGTCTTTGGGTAGAGGTCCAAGTAGAAAGGGAATTAGGATTTAACAGTAAAAAAGACATTCTAGATTACGGAATGGACAATTTCACAAACTCTTGTGTTTCTAGGGTCAATAAATATGCTGCGATACAGACAGAGCAGTCAAAGAGATTGGGTATGTTTATGGATTGGGATAATAGCTATTACACTATGTCGGAAACTAATAATCTTTATATATGGAATTTCTTAAAGAAGTGTAATGACAGGGGTCTAATATATAAAAGTAAAGCAGCTACTACATGGTGTCCTAGATGTGAGACAGGTTTATCTCAACATGAGCAGGCGGATGCTTACAAAGATATCGAGGACACAGCGGTTTATGTGTTTTTCAAATTAAATAATGAGAAGGGTTCTGAGGACGAGTATGTTCTGGCATGGACAACCACTCCTTGGACACTTTCTGCAAATATTCTTTTGGCTGTTAATCCAGAACTAGATTATGTTAAGGCTAAAATAGATGGAAAGTTAGTTTATCTCGGAAAGGATGCAGCTAAGAGATTAAAGATAGAATTTTTAGAGGATATAGATATTAAGGAGCTAATCGGAAGGGAGTATGAATCTCTTATGGATATACCAGCACAAGAGGGAGTGGAGCATAAGGTTGTAGCCTGGAGTCTTGTAGATTCTGAGAGTGGTTCTGGAGTCGTACATATTGCTCCGGGTTGTGGAGAAGAGGACTTTGAACTTGGTCAGGAGCTAGGGGTCTCTGCAATATCTCCATTGGATACCTCTGGTCATTTTGTTAATGGTTTTGGTTTTCTTTCTGGAAAGTCCGCACACGAGGTTGCAGATATAGTTATTGAATATCTTGAGAGTAAGGGTCTTCTCTTTAAAACAGAGATTTACGAACATAGTTATCCTCACTGTTGGAGATGTGGGACTAAGTGTTTGTTTAGATTAGAAGATAACTGGTTTATTAAGATTGATGAAATAAGGTCAGATCTTAAGAAGGAAGCAGAGAAGGTAAAATGGATGCCGGAATTTGTGGGCAAGAGAATGCAGAGTTGGTTAGATAGTATGGAGGATTGGATGATAAGTAGAAAGAGGTTTTATGGTTTAGCCCTTCCATTTTATGAGTGCGAAAAGTGTGGTAATTTACATGTGGTTGGTGGTAAGGAGGAACTTAAAGAGATTGCGATAGATCCTGACTTAGTAGATAAACTTCCGAGTATCCATAGGCCATGGATAGACGATGTGAAGATTAAATGTCCTAAGTGTGGAGAAGAGGTAGAAAGAGTCCAAGATGTAGGAGACTGTTGGCTAGATGCTGGTGTTGTTCCTTTTTCTACATTGAAATATTTAGAAGACAAAGAGTATTGGGAGCAGTGGTATCCTGCTGAATTTGTTGTTGAAATGATAGAGCAAGTAAGGCTGTGGTTTTATTCGATGCTTGTTTTCGGTGTTGTATTTGAAGATTCAAGGCCGTATGAGAATGTCTTAGGTTTTGCAGAGGTTAGAGATGAAAATAACCAAAGGATGAGTAAAACAGCACATAATTATATTCCTTTAGATGAAGCATCTGACAAGGTTGGTACAGATATAATTAGGTGGAATTTCTTAACAGCTTCTGTTGGAGCTAATATTAGGTTTGGTTTCTCAATCTTGGATGATGTCAGGAGAAGATTCTACATCCCTCTTTGGAATACCTATAACTATTTTGTTACATATGCCAAGCTACATGATTGGGATAATAATAGTTATGACCCAGATAAGGTAAAACATGTTATGGATAGATGGATTATCTCAAAGGTTAGGAAGTTGGCAGTGAATGTAGAGAAGAATATGGATGAATTTAATATGGCTATCTCTTCAAGGGATATAGAGGATTTTGTTAAGGATCTCTCGCAATGGTATATAAGAAGATCTAGGGATAGGTTCAAGGATGGAGATGTAGATGCAATAGGGACATTACATTATGTTCTATTAACTCTTTCAAAACTACTTGCTCCATTCGTTCCGTTTATTTCTGATGAGATTTATACAAACATTGCTGTGAATATGGGGCTGGAAGAAACTACAGAGTCTGTACACCTAGAGGGTTATCCAGAATTTAAGGAGAGTGAGATTGACGAAAAGCTTCTTGAGAAAATGATTCTTGTTAGGGATATCTGTTCAAATGGTTTGAAGGCAAGGGAGATGGCTAAGCTAAACTTGAGACAACCATTGAATAAGGCATATATAGGTATTGACGAGGAATTTGTTCAAGGTATTGTTAAGGAAGAATTGAATCTGAAGGATGTGGAATATTCCAAGGAACCTGTAGAGGAGGAAGGGCTACTTATTGTGGGAAATA
>DAOTFQ010000065.1:0-3149 GCA_035446665.1 Candidatus Dojkabacteria bacterium
CAGCAATTGATATTATGTATATATATCTGATTTTTAAGCAGAGGCTGACATTAAAACAGAAGAAAACGATATTTATAGCAACCTTTATGTATGTCTCTGCTGGTGTTTATTTTGAAACAAGCTACGTTCTTGTCAAGGTTCTTCTTGAATATAGTATGTTGACTTTATTCCTAACTATGCTTATTCAACCTAAAACCAAGTACATCAGATATCTATTAGTCCTTATATTGACCGCTGGCTCAATGGGGAGTGCAGTTTTATTCTCTTATGTTCAGGGTCCAATATATGGATATCTGAATTGGGGAACAAATAGAAATGCAAAAGAGATAGCTGAGTTAATCCCTGATGATGCTAAATATTGGATAAATAGTCCAGGGAATGTTTCCTTAATTTCTGTGTATAACAATGAAAGATATTTAAGTCCAGAATGGAAATGGAAACTCCATGAGATTGTTCCTAGAAGGGACTCTTTTAAAACAATAGGAGAACTTCAAAGCTATTCTTTTCCTATAGGGGATATTGAGGCATTTAAGAAAAATCTGTATGAATATGGTATAGAGAAGTTGGTTTTTATAAAAACAGACATAGAAGATGAAGCTTATCCAGATCAAGAGTACCTAGGAGATTTAATGTCTATATCCTCTTGGTTAAGGCTTGAGAAGAAGGTAGAATATAAAGGAATGGAAGTTTATATATTTGATATTGTAAGATGAGAAAAACCCTCAAATTTTTAGAGAGCAAGGGAATTTATATTCTTATTGGTTTATGTTTGATTCTTGGCTTAAGTGCCTTACTCTTTAGGAATGCAACTTTAGATGATGACCTGTATTTGTGGGAAACCTCTATAATGACGGAGGCATTAAGTAGGGGTGAGTGGATAGGGGATTATGCTGTGGGAACGCACGGGTTTCTTTTTAAGCTCCCAGTTGCACTAATTTTTCTTTTAACAGGACCCTCTTTAGAAATCGCTACTGTTTGGAATATACTTCTTGCCTGTATATCCCTCTATCTTTTTTACAAGATTTTAAAGACATATTTTACAAAAGGTATGTACCCATTCCTTGGGACTCTTTTGTTGCTTTGTAATTTCCAATTCATACTAAATCTCCCTACATACATGAGGGAGATTCCAGTTCTCTTGGGTTTTCTGGTTGTTCTCTATACTCTAGTTAAGAAAAAACCATATTGGGTAACAGGGTTGGCTATGTTGTTAGTACTTGATGGAAAAGAATATGTCCTCTTCATGATAGCCCCAGCATTAGCAATATATCTTCTTCTTAAAGAGTGGAAGGGTTTTAACCTTAAGACCATATGGGAGACATTCAGGGGAGGAATGCAGATGTTTCTTCCTACAATCCTATTCTTTCTTCTCATGATATTTACTTCAATAATCCCTGTTAATATGTATGCCCTTTCTGTAATTCCTGGGGTGACAGAGGGAGGAGTGGAGTACCAGATAGATCATTTTAGTGTGGAGAAGGCGACAACGAATAGGATTGAAGAGGGAGCTCCAGAGATACAGAAGGAGGTGGCAATTAAGAAAGAAAACGGGTTTAGTAAAGCTGTAAATATTGTCATAAGTTATATAGGGAAGATAATATATCCTAGGAGCTTTTCTTTTATTTCTATTCCTAAGATGATCTTTTTCCCAGCATTATTAACAAGTATTTTGCTGTTCTCTAAGTTTATTAAGAAGCGGGACTACACATTTGTATCCTTTGCTCTAATATTGTGGAGTTACATTCTCATATTTGTTTTAAGAGCATCCTTTGATAGGTACCTTTTTCCTATTCTTCCTGTTGTTGTATATTTCTTCATTATCTTCATAAAAGAGCTTGTTAAGGAGAGAAAAAAGTTTCTTTTTGTTTTAGGAATTACAGTCCTTCTTACTTCCTTAGGGTTGTTTTTTGAAGTAGACTATATCGGTTTTAAGATAGTACTTAATATTGTTATATTCTTCTTGTATGTTGCCTATTTGCTCTTGCATCAAAAGGTTAAGATAATGCCCACAATATTATTTGGGATTCTTTCTGCAATAACCTTCAGTGTTATTGCATATTTCTTCTATGCCAATGGGCAATTACATTACTACCGTCTTTGGGGTAAGGATTATGAGGTTAAAAAGGTTTTGGAATATTTTGAGGAGGATGAAAATATTATGATTAATGACCCTGGATGGAATATGTTAATAAATGTATATAGAGGAGATAACCGATATGATCCAGAATGGAAGTGGGAATTTAAAGATTGGGTTCCAAGGAAGAATCGTTTAAAGAGTTTCGAAAGATTTTCTGCTTTTCAACCAACGGGAATTTCTATTGCTAACGATGTACAATCTGTAGAGAGTTACAGTATTGATAAGGTTGCTCTAATAGTATCAACTTTGGATGGTTATTCGCTAGGATATGAGCATAAATTGGAGCGTTATATGAATGCGGACTGGTTACTATTGGAAAAGGTAATTCCTCTTAAAAATAAGGAGTTGTACATATTCAATGTTCTTAGATGATTAATATGTAATATAATGTAGTAATAATGAAGGATAAAGAAATAGCACACTATGGCAATGAAGAACTGTGGGGGAGGTTAAGCCTTTCACAATCCAACAAAGAGAGGGTTGAGGAGACTGTTAAAATGATTCCCCAAGGGGTTAACTCAATAGCAGATATTGGCTGTGGAAGTGGACTGTTCCTAAACTACATAAATGAAAACACAGAGATACCTGATTTAGTGGGAATAGATTTCAGTGAGGATGCTATGAAAATGTTAAAGGTAGATAAGAAGGTTGGAGATATAACAAGTATTCCCCTAGAAGATGACTCCTACGATCTAACTTCTGCACTCGAAGTCTTAGAACATTTGGATTTGCATGAATATGGGAGAGCCAAGGAGGAATTGGTGAGGGTATCAAGGAAATATATTCTGGTCTCAGTTCCTTTTAACGAGACTTTAGAGGATGAATTTATTAAATGCTCTGAATGTAAAACGAGATTCAATAAGTCACATCATAAAAGGACATTTAACGAGGAGAAAATGAAGAAACTTTTTGAGGAGCAAGGATATAGGAGTGTCGAGATCAAATACGTCTCGAGAAGAAATGATTATCTGATTCTAACCCCTCTTTTAAAGGCGTATAGAAAAATAAAAGG
>DAOTFQ010000066.1:0-3124 GCA_035446665.1 Candidatus Dojkabacteria bacterium
CCCACTCTTTCAACAAGCCTTGCCATAACGGGGATACCGGGTTGAACTCTAACTGTAGCCAACTTTTTTCTTGCCTCCTTCTCATTTCCTCCGGAAACTAAAGAACAGATATACCCTATATCTGCATGAGAACCGTATGCTCTATCTAACTCCTCTTTCAGACTCTTGTCTCCCACAACCATTACAGAAAAGACATCTAGAAGTGTTTTTGTGTTAACGCCAAATCTAAGATCTCCACAAATAATTCTTGAAAAATATTTAGCTTCTAGGGGGGAGAGTTTGTTTAGTGTGTCTACTATTATCTTGTTTTTACCTCCCACAGAACCTGTTCCCTTTGCATTAACTATATCCCAGAGGAGATCGTATACCTCTTGAAGAGTTAAACCAGAACTTTTAGAACCAACCTTTTCTGCAAAATATTGGAGTGTGTCCCCAATATCTCCTAATTCTTCCATTTTCTTATCTATATCTTCACCAAGATTCTTACTCTTAGAGATGTCTTTAAGAAGGGATATAAAGCTTTTTTCGGAATAATTAAATTCACTATTAACAAACAAAGGAGCTACTCTGCCCAAAATTAAGTAGGATAATATCTGGGAATCCAAAGGATCTAACTCTTTATAAAAACCGGAAAGAATTTCTGTCATTTCATTTCTGGAATCTGTACCCTCGAGGGTATCAAAAATGTCACAAACACGAGAGAATTTAACCCTGTTCATATTTTTAATTCTTATATATATACTGTGTTGACTTTGTTGCTCCTCGCTGGAGAACAAGACCCGCTTCTACTAACTTGTCCATATCTCGCCTAACTGTCCTAGTTGAAACTCCTGGAACAAGTTCATATATTTCACTTGGTTCCATAATGCCCCTACTCTCTATCTCTTCTAGAATCTTCTTTTGCCTAGCGTTTAGATTACCGGGGATTGGTGTTTGTTCTGGGATCTCATCTTTTTCCCTAGTCGGTTCTTGAACACTATTTTTTACCCTTCTCTCTCCATCAGATTCCTTCCTGGACCAATGTTCAGTTTTTTTACCCTCACCCCGCTTCAAAAATATGATCAAAAAGAGGGACAGACCAAAGGTCAGAAGAGTTATTAAATTGAACAGTAAGGAATTGTCTTTTTTGTGTTCCGAATTCATAACACATTATATCTCTATTTGCAGATTTTGTTAAACAGAGAGGATGGGGAAGTGTTAAAAAGACAAGGAAGAGGCCTAAGAAGCACTTTATATTAACATTTCGGACTAGAGGGGTGAAGAAATTACAAAAATTATTTTAATTCGGCCATGTTATCACCAGTAGAAGAGTGAACCACAAGAGGGACTTCTAAGGAAACAATCCCTTCCATTAGGGATTCTGCACTCTTTATAAATTCTTCTAGTTTATCCTCTTGGACTTCGAATATTAGTTCATCATGGATTTGTAGTAATATGTAAGCTTCTTCCTTAAATTCCCCTTCTATCATTTCGTCCAGCTTTATCATTGCAAGCTTCATAATATCTGCCTCACTCCCCTGTATTGGCATATTCACAGCCTCCCTCTGTGCAGCCCTCATCATTCTAATATTTTTGGACCTTAGACCTTTAATATGTCTTGTTGTTCCAAACATACTTTGTACATAACCTTTTTTGTAAGCTTCTTTTTCAAGACTTCTAATATACTCCTCTACCCCTTTGTAGTGTTCAAAATAGCTTTGTATGTAGTCTGAAGCGACTTCGCTATCTATCCCTAACATACTAGCTAGACCATAGGCAGTTTGACCGAAGAGGATTCCAAAATTCACTGTTTTTCCAATACTTCTTTCTTTCTTTGTAACCTCCTCTACTTCCTTGTCTAAGAGCCTTGCTGCAGTTGCTTTGTGTATATCTAAGTCATCATTGAAGTCCTTTATTAAAAGGTCATCTTTGGATATATCTGCCATTATCCTGAGCTCCATCTGTGAATAATCTATACCTACAAATTTAAAACCTTTTCTTGGAACAAAAGACTCCCTGAGTTCCTCTGCCCATTCTCCTTTCAGGGGAAGATTTTGCATATTGGGATTAGACGAAGAGAATCTGCCAGAAGTAGTCCCCGTTTGTTTAAAACTTGTATGTATTGAACCCATACCGTCTTTCTCGTTCTCTGAAGCCATTTCTAAAAGTGGTTTTGTGTAAGTGGTAAGCATTTTGTTTAATTCCCTGTATTCCAACAATTTTTCAACCATTGGATGGAACCCTTTAAGTTCTTGCAACACAGATTCTTTTGTAGATCCTTTATTCTTATTAGGAAGATCCAGCTCATTAAAGAGGACATCTGACAATTGTTTTGGAGAATTTATATTAAATTCATGACCAACTGTATCGTAGATTTCCTGGGTTAGAATTTTCACTCGTTTATCAAGCTTCTCATTCATTCCTGAAAGGTGGTTAATATCAACACCTATTCCCCTATCCTCCATCTTAGAAAGAATCCTAGCTATTGGAAGTTCTATTTGCCTTAATACATTAAGAAGATATCTCTCCTTTATTTTCAGTTCCTGCTCTATACTTTTTCTTGTGTAGTCGTAAAGCTCTATCTCATTAGCTTTCTTTATCTGAGCCTCTCTAATCTCTTCTAAGGCATCTAAAACTTTCTTGAGGTCATTAGGGCTTATCTTTTCTGGAAGTATTTGGGACGAATAATCAAAGGAAAGATCTTTTAAAGTGTAGCCTCTCCTTTCTGAGTTTATTAGATGAGCAAAAAGTACAATATCTAAAATCTGTAACCCTTCCAAAGTAAACCCTCGTGAAACCCCTCCCTCTGGTCGGTAAACGGTGGTTTCACATTTGAGTCTCTCTGTGGAACATGCTTCCTTACATAGGATGTCCTCTTTTGTCCCCTTCTTATCCACAATTCTGGCCATATAATATTCGGACCCCGTCACAGATTCCTCCGAGGGAATCTTTGCCAATATGAGACTTTTGGCCTTATCCAGCCTGGATTTAAAGTCTACTTTACTAGTCCACTCTACTTCAGAATTTGTTGAAAAGATATCTAACTGACTAGTTAGATTATTATTTTCGCTAGACTCTATTTCATCTAGTCTTGCAATTAAAGACTTAAAAGAGAATTCTTTAAACAGTTCTAGCACTTTCTTCT
>DAOTFQ010000067.1:0-3089 GCA_035446665.1 Candidatus Dojkabacteria bacterium
GATTAACTTAAAATCCCTCATGATGGTAGACACAAATAAAACAACCACAAAACCTAAGAAAGAAACAACAGAAAAGGCATCCAAGTTTGCAGTTATTAAATTGGCTGGTTCACAGCTAAAAGTTTTTGAAGGGAAACAGTATGAAGTTAACAAATTATCTGGGAAGAAGGGAGACAAGATAGAGATTAAGGATGTTTTGCTTGTTTCAGATGGTAAAGATACTAAGATAGGTAAACCATTAGTTAAAGACGCTAAGGTAGAGTTAGAGATCACATCCCAGAAGAAGGGAGAGAAGATAGATGGTCTTGTTTATAAAGCAAAGTCTAGATACAGAAAAAGATATGGTTCTAGACCAGAGATAACAAGAGTACTTGTTAAAAAGATATCCTAATGTCCAAGCAATATTTTTTCCAAGCAGGGAGTTTTCCAAACCTCTCATATGTAGAGCTAGTGTCTGTATTCCAGTTATATGGTTTAAGCAAAGATAATATTCACCTCTTTACAGAGGATATATTCATAATTAAAAGCGATGATGTTACTGAAGAGATCCTAAGCAAGATATTTAATAGGCTAGGGGGTTTTGTTAGGTATGGGGAAATCATAGAGAATACAGAAACCTTCCTAAAAGAGTTTAGGAAAAGTGAAGATAGAGTGGTATTTGGCATAAGCTTACTAGGAGAACTAGACAGGTTAGATGCAAGAAAAGATAATACATTTATTAAAAAACTCGCTAACCAGATTAAAAAAGGACTTAGAGAGAGCGGTTTGTCAGTAAGATTCCTAATCCCAAGAGGTTCAAGCTTTGAACTTAATGCAGCACAGGTACTTAATAACGATATTCTTGAGAAGGGATTTGAATTGTCAATTATAAGAAATCAGGAAAGAAGGGAAGAAATATATGGCAATACAATTGCCATTCAGGATTTAGAGGGTTACATAGAAAGGGATATGAATAGGCCCTACTCTGACATTAAAATGGGAGTATTACCTCCTAAGCTTGCCAGGATGATGATTAACTTTGCAGGATTAAAAGATGGCACAATATGGGATCCATTCTGTGGCTCAGGAACAATTCTTATGGAGGCAGCTGTATTAGGTTACAACTTCCTGGGTTCAGATATAGATGAAAATGCTCTTTACTACAGTGAAGAGAATATTAAATGGCTAAACAAAAAGGGCTATATAGGAGATGTTGTTTATGAACTTTTTAAGCTAGATGTCACGGACCCAGATAAGGAGATAATAAAAGAATTAAAAAACACCAAAATAGACGCGATAATATGCGAGCCTTTTATGGGTCCTCCACAGAAAGATATTGTATCTGAGGATAGGGCAGATAATCTACTCAATTCTGTAAAAGAACTCTATATGTCGCTCTTTAAAATGTTGGATGAGGAGGTTGGAGTTAGAGGTAGTAAGATGGTTTTAATAATCCCTTCTTACAAAACCAATGGCGGATGGAAGACCTTTAGCATTTATGATGTAATTAGTAATAGGTGGGAACTTTTAAATTCAGAACTTTTACCCAATAAGGACTTGAAGTGGGGTCGTAAAAATAGTATTATCACAAGGAACATTTACATACTACGGAGAACATAGTATTTAGATAATTTGAATTTATACAAACAATGTCACATGTTGCAGCGGCAGCGACATCATCAAACTTTGGGAATGTTGCTGGAAAAAGATTAGGGCTTAAAAAATACGCAGGAGAAACTGTTAAACCAGGTAATATAATTGTTAAGCAGAATGGTTCTGTTTTTCATCCTGGTAAAAATACATACATATCTAAGAGCTATTCAATCCATGCTAAAACAGATGGTGTAGTCCAATTCAGAAGAATGACTGGTTTCAAGAGAGGGCAATTTTATATAGATGTGGTAGAATCAAAATAGTATTATGCCTAAGTCCAAATTTGTACAGATAGAGAGCAAAAATGCTCTCTTAGAATTGTTAAGAGAGGGTAGGGATTTTGAAAAGATCTTTGCTGTTGGTAATGCTTTTAAAGATCCCAAGAGTAAGGAGATATTTGAATTGGCAGCAAAGAAAAACGTCCCCATTATTAAAGTTTCCAGGAGGGTTATTAATAGAAAACTGAGAAGTTCTTCATCTGAGAGCATTATTGGTTATATGTACTCTCAGAATGATTGGAAGTTAGATGAACTTCTGGATAAGATTTATCAGGGTGGTAAGCAACCATTCTTTTTAATTTTAGACAACCTCAAATATACACAGAATATCGCAGCAATAATGAGAACTGCTTTCGGTGTTGGTGTTAATGGTGTTATTATTAATCCCCAAAAGAAGAGTTTAGTATCAGATGAGACGCTTAGAATATCTATGGGAGCAGCTGAGAGAGTTCCTCTTGTTGAGATGAATCTATTCAACGCTCTTAAAACTTTGAAAGAAAACGGTATTAAAGTATATGCTGTAGATATGGAGGGTGATCCTTATTATGAGAAAGATTTAACAGGACCAATAGCATTTGTTTTAGGAGCAGAGGATGTTGGTATCTCAACAGGGATTATGGAGAGGACGGATGGCAAGATTTCTATCCCTATGAGGGAAGGTATTGGATCCTTAAATGTAAGTGTGAGTACAGGTGTATTGACTTATGAGAAGTTAAGACAAGAGGTTACTAGCTCCAAAGAATCCTAGGGTGTAACTATTTCTCTTCCTGTTTTAGAAGTTTTTCCATTAAGTCCTTTAATTCTTCTTTTGTGTTGTATCTAATTACAACCTTTCCTCCCTTTGTCATTTTTGTAATATTTGCTGTGTAGCCGAGCTTTCTACTTAGCATCTCCGAATACTTCTCAGTAACTTTGTCACTCTTCCTCCAACTTTTTGTACTAGAGCCTTTCCCATAATTTATCTTCCTAACTAAAGCCTCAGTTTCTCTAACATTCATCTCTCTCTTAACCACAAGGTCTGCAGCAGCTATTAATGAGGTCTCGTCCTTTAAGCCAAGAAGAGCTCTTGCATGGCCTTCTGTTAGTTTCCCATTTAGAACATCCTCCTTTACTTCCTCGGGAATTGCTAGAAGACGAATTTTGTTTGTAATTGTAACTCTGTTTAAACCGACTTTCTTA
>DAOTFQ010000068.1:0-2914 GCA_035446665.1 Candidatus Dojkabacteria bacterium
TTTATCTGAGGGTTATCTAGTTTTCTCTCAAAGTATAGCTATAGGTTCTGATACTTTAACACAAGCTATAATGAACAGATTTGGTTTCCAATACCAAAGAGCTGAGGAATTTAAGAGGAATTATGGTGTTGCTGAAGGAGTTCTCGAAGGAAAGATATACTCGATTCTTGCACCGATTCTAGAATCAATAATGGTTGAGGTAAGAAGGGGTGTAGAGTTCTACAAAAACAGAACACTTTCAATTTCTCCTTCTGACTATTTACTAAGTGGAGATGGAGCACTTCTACCTGGCTTGGAAGAATATGTTTCCAAAAGTTTAGGAGTCCATGCTTCTGTTGCAAATCCTTGGAGAAATATCTCCGTAGAGGATAAATTTAAAGATATTGTAGAAAAGAGTGGTCCCTCCTACTCTATTGCAATAGGATTAGCATTAAAGGATGAGTAAAGAGATAGAAGATAAAAATAAAACAAAGTCTTCCGCTCGAAAAGAAGAATCTTCTCAGGGAGGTTTTATGTCGAAAGTTAAAACAACTTTAGAGACAGTCACTGAGGACAAGAAGAAACTAGAGAAAGAAGGCGAACAAAAGAAAAGTGTTGCTCCTTCGACCATTGTAGAGGAAACAGGTATAAACCTTATTCCTACAATGTCTGAAGTTGAAATAGCAACAGAGGATAGAAAGAAAAGAGTCAATCTAGGATCCTTAATAAGCCTCTCTTTGCTATTCTCTGTTACAATCCTTGTAACTGGTTTTAACATAATCTCTAGGATGCAACTAGATTCCCAAAAGAAGAGACTTCAAGAAGTAGAAAAAAGGGTTATGGAAAATTCTTATATTACCTTGGGAAATACGGAAATACTAGAAAGAATCTTCCTTTTTAAGGATATTCAAGAGGGAAGAATTTCAACAAGGATTCTCATCGAAGAACTTAGGAGTGTTGCGAATACGAGTGGTAATAATGTAATAAACACATTTGCTTTTCCTGGAGGTGAGGCTTTTGAGATAAGTGGAGATGCCTCAAGTTTAGAGGATGTTGCGAAGTTTTGGTATTTAATGGATAACCATGAAAAGTTTGAGGATGTTAAACTGAGGTCTTTTTCTGGAACTGGTGATAAGGCAAGTTATAGTTTTACTGGTAGACTTAATCTTGATGAGTTTACCAAAGAGTAATATTAGAATTTTAAATAAAAATGGCTGTTACAGAAAACATAAAACCAAGTAAAACAAAGAGAGAGATAGAGGGTTTAAGTGAAAAGATAAAAGATACCAGATTAACCATTAAGGATCTTGCTATCCCGTTGTCTGTTCTCTTAATTCTCGTGCTTCTTGTTATTTTTGTTTTTATTCCTATGGTTAAGGCTGCAATATCTTTTAGGGAAGAATATAGGACAACTAAAGAAAGGATAGAAGAATTAGAGAAAGTAGAGGAGAAACTTAGGGAGATAGATGAGGCAACTCTTCAGACTGACTTGATAAATGCGAAGAAGGTTATCCCGCAAACTCTTAGAGTTGCGAGCTTTATGTCATATATAGATGATTTAGCTAGAGAAAAGGGACTTTCATCTGACACTCTTACTGCAGGAGATAGTCAAACCTCGGTTATAAGAAAAACTGATCAAGAAGAAGGTGAAAGAAGAGTCTATTTTGGAGTAAGCAGTCCACTTAGCTATCAAGGAGAACTTAGTAATATTTTGACCTTTTTGGATAATCTTTATGAAGCTTCCCCATATGTTGTATCTATATCTGGGGTTGAATTAAAGAGGGGTGGAGAGGATAAGTGGGGGGTGGAACTTAATGTGATGGGATACTATGTGCCAGAATCTACAATGGAAACAAATATATATAAAAACTTTGAGAGTTATCTAGAATATCAAGAGGTTGTTGATGCTTTCTCCCAAAAAGCGACCCAACTCCAGTAAGCAATATAATTCATCTTAAGGATTATTACAGCGGTTTTATACTCTAAAGCTCTTCGTCTACTAGCATTCCGTCGGTATCTTCGGTGTTCTCTCTAGAACTCTTTTCGTGATTATCATCTTTTATCAGAACTTTAACTCTTTTGTCGTTTCTTATTGCGTTTATAGTGATCAAATCCCTAATGGAGTTGATTGTTCTCCCTCTTCTTCCAATAACAACACCTTTATCTTCCTCTGCTACATCTATGGTAAGGATTGTAAGACCCGGAAAGTCAACGCTTTCCTTTTCCTCAACACTTACGGCCTCTGGATTGTTTACGATTGCTTTCACAATATGTTCTAATAGTTCCTTCATATTTAGTATATATATGTTTAATATATTATTGGAACATTATACTACTCTTTTGCCTCACTTGTCTTCTTTTCTGTCGAGGGTTTAGTAGAGCCCCTTTTTAGATCCTTAAGAAGACCTTCTTTTACAAAGTACTGTGCAACAGTATCTGTAGGCTGTGCACCCTTAGATAACCAATATTCAGCTCTCTCTTTGTCAACATCAAAGGTGGATGGCTTATTTCGAGGGTTATAATAACCAATCTCTTCTATAGTTTTTCCATCCCTAGGCTTATCAGCTTCACAAACAACAATCCTGTAATGTGCTTGTCCTCTTTTCCCCGCTCTTTTTAGTCTTATCTTTAACATAGTGATTGATTCTATCAAATCAAATAATTTAATTCAAGAATAACTACTTCTCTTCTAGCTTTTCTATGCATTCCCTCGCCGCATCTTCTTCTGCTTTTTGTTTGCTTACTCCAGTCCCCTTTGACATTACCCTTTTTCCGACTTTCAATCCAACGGTAAAGGTTTTGTCATGATCTGGACCATACTCTTTTATAAGGGTATAGGTTGGAGTAACTTTATACTTGGCTTGTATTAACTCTTGCACTCTTGTCTTAGGATCTATAAATAACTCTTGATTTACTACTCTATGGACTTTCTTCA
>DAOTFQ010000069.1:0-2865 GCA_035446665.1 Candidatus Dojkabacteria bacterium
TTCAATAACACTTAGGTCCTTTTTATTTAACAGATAGTTGTCCGGAGTGATCTCTCCAAGAGATATTACATCTCCTAAGCCAAATACCGCCTCTATACTAAGTTTAGAATTGTCTTGGGTTATTGGGTCAACAGTAAAGACAACCCCCGAGACCTCCGATTGAACCATCTTCTGCACAACTACCGCAAGTTTAACCTCCGCCAAGTCAACACCCATTTTGGAAGCATATGCTACAACGTCATCACAAAACATAGATGCAAAAACTTTTTTTATTGCATCTTGTAGGTCATCAAATTTGCGAACGTTTAATTCTGTAGAGAAGATACCACTGAAGGATACTTGTTTGTTTTCAGGAAAAACAACAGATGATCTTACTGAAACCCAAGCATCTGTAAAACCAGACATCCTAGTGTAGGCACTAAGAATTTCCTCTTGGACCTCCTTTGGGAATTCACTTTTAAGAAAGAGAGAGGCAACTTCTTCTCTCTCTGGATTTCTCCCTTTTGCTAATAATTTCTTCCTACCTGCTTGCAAAGAGTTAAATGCTAAGTCTACAAAAACATCACTAGATACAACAAAAAATTCTGGAACTGGGACATCCATATCCTTGAGCTTAAATAAACTCAAGCCCTTTCTTCCAACTCTATTTTCATTCAGTTCTTTAGCTGAATAATCTTCAAAAAAGAAAACTTTGCTCTTTTTCGACGTAGGATTCTGCATCTTAGATTGGGCAGTAAAAAATTAAGATCTGTATATTAAACGATACCTTTAGCTTCTAATTTTTGCAAGTCTATATAGAATTCATAGAGGATTTTAGCAATAACCATAAGTGGAACAGCAACAAAACCTCCAATTAATCCGAAAAATGTTATAAATATTATTACACCAAGCATAACAAAGATTGGTTTTAAGCCGACAGCATTACCCATAACCTTTGGAACTATTAGGGAGTTTTCAATAAGTTGGTATATAACAAAAGAACCACCAACTATTAAAGCACTTACTGGATTAACTGCTATCAAGGTGACTATAGCCATAAGGATTCCAGAGATTGTCGATCCAAGATTTGGAATAACATTAATAAAACCTGTAAAAATAGCGAGCGGGAGAGCAAATGGAACCTCCAAGATAGATAGAAGTACCAAGGTGAAAAGCATCACACTTGTACTCACGACTCCTTGACCTAACACCCAACTTCCTAGCTTTCCTTCAACATCTGAAACAAGTTGCTTGACTCTGTCTCTTTTCTCCGTAGAAACAATTCTTATGAAGGCAATATCTGCTAAAGTGTCATGTTCTGAAACAAGATATACAGAAAAGATTATGGAGGTGACTAAAAAGGCTCCAAAACCAAAGAAGTCAGAAAGAAAAGTTGCAACATTCTTAACGTTATCTGCCGTTGGGAAACCTTTTATAAACTCAGTTATATAGGGACTAATACTCTCAACATTAACAGAGTATCCACCTATAGAGAAATTCTCCAGAGAAGCCAATGCCCCCTCGACCCACTCAGGAAGGGCCTTGGCAAGCTCCGTCATTTGATTAACAAGAGGAACAGATATTAAAATAATAACACCCAAAATCCCAACTAAGAGAAGCACATAAGGGAGTGTTATTGCAAGACCCTTTGAGAGCCCCCTTTCCTTTAACCAGTTTACTATTGGCCTAATACTTGCCATTAAAACAAAACCAAAGAAAACAAAAACTATCACAGAGATAAGCTCGGTAGAGAAGAATATAAAGCCGAGAATGGCTAAGATAAATAGCATCGTTCTAGTAGAAAGATCTATTGTTAGGGATTCTTTTTTCTTCTGCTTGTAATTGGTTCCAGAACTGCTTACCTCCTCTGAACTGTCTAACCTCTCTCGCTCTGAAGAATTATTGGAAGATTCCCTATTATCTTTAAATGAGAATATTCTTGGCATGTTATGGTCGCTTAATTTATTTATGATTATAGCAATTTTATATTTACTTGAGAACTTTAGCAACCATTCTGGAAGCAATAAAGGAGGTTAGGGGGACAACCAAAATCAAACCAATACTTGCAACCAAGGTTCTAACAATCTCTTCAACCATAAATCCTTCGTTTATTAATATCCTGAAATCAGGGCTGTTTGCAGAAAGAAGCATTACCAGGGCAAAGCTAGATCCTGCGTAAGCTATAAACAGAGTATTCACCATCGAGGCTATATGGTCCTTTCCTACATTCATTGCTTTCCTGAAAAGTTCTTTTGGTGGGAGAGTCTTGTCTGTCTCATAAATCTCTAACATAGAAGAGACTTGTCCAACTGTAACATCATCTAAAACACCTAGAGCACCGATAACAATACTTAAGAGGAATACCCATGAGAGCCTCACAACCCCTTGTGTGGTATCAAATAGCATAGTGGCTTCCTCCTCGCCAAGTCCATTAATATCCAGAGTGGTAGTAACCACATAACCCATTGCAATGATAATTAAAATTCCAAGGGAAGTAGAGCTAAATGCAATAAGCGACTTCCTATTTAACCCGTATGTAACAAAGGTTGCAGCACACAAAAGAATAAAAATTGTGACAATTGAAATTAAGAAAAAATTCGAACCCGCATTAATTCTAGGTATTGCAAAAAAATAAATCGTACAAAAACTTAGAAACAATCCTATGGTTGCTCTTAGACCACGCATTCCAGTTATTAATATTATTAAGAATATAAATACTCCAGTAAGGATTAAAAGAGCTCTCTCTCTTGAATAGCTCTCTACGACCCAAACTTCTTCCCCTTCGAAACCTTCTGCCTTAGAAAGGTATACAAGGCTCCCTTTGTCAAAAAGGGCTTCTTCATTCGTAATCCAGGTTGGCATAGTCTCTATAACTTTGCCCTCTTG
>DAOTFQ010000070.1:0-2811 GCA_035446665.1 Candidatus Dojkabacteria bacterium
AAGAGAAATAATACAACTACCCATAGATACCAAGGGATGGAAAAGATAAAAAACAGCAGAAAGATAGTTCCTAGAAATAACTCAGAAAGAGGATAATAAAGATTTACTTTTTTCCCACAGTTAGAACACTTTCCCCTTATGATTATATATCCTATGATTGGAATCAGTTCCCACCACTTAAGGGGATTTTTACAGTTCTCACAATGTGAACCTAGTTTTATGATTTCTGGATATTTATATCCTTTCTCTAATCGGTAGAGTGTAGCATTTAAGAAGCTTGACATCGCCGCCCCTAGAAGGAATATCCAGATATTTATCAAGATCATAGATATATAATAGCAGAAAAATAAAAACCCCTCTCCAATATGAGAGGGGTTTATTAACTATCTAAATTAGCAAGGGTGTTACTACTCTATCCATGCGTTATTATCCCAATCTGAAGAAGTTGTATAAGGATTTGTAGCAGAATCAAAGTATGTCATCCAAGGAGATCCCGCCACATCATCTTTCTCTATCAAGGGAATATCTACATTAATAGCATGCCCAGCAGAATCCTGTACATTAGTTCCAAACCCATTTCCAGCACAATATATGGCACTATCATCTCTTTCATAATTTGTAGCCCATATTCCCCTCATAGTTACACATACCAATACGGCTTGGTCATCATTTGCGCCACCAACAAGATATATATATGTAGCACCAGAACCTCCATTAAAGGAACCTAGCTCCATATATTCACCTAACATTTCGGGGTCGGCCATTAACGCAGCTGGGGTACAAATTCCTCCCTCACACTCAGTAGCCTTAGGATAACTCCTGTGATCAACATAATATGCCTGCAATCCCTCATATATCTGGTCTGCACCATTTCTGTGAGCAACATCTGATGCTCTGTTTAATGCAAAACTACCCGCAGCAATACCTACAACCATAAGGATTATAAGGATACCCATAACTACGAGCATTTCTACTAATGTAAATGCTCCATATGCTCTCTTATTCATAAAATTAGACAGTTTAAAAATTTATTTTTATATATATACAAGTTACACAAAAGCAACAGATGTGTCAAGACCTTACCCCATAACAGCAGACAATTGAAACATAGGCATATACACACCCAAAGCTATAAAACCAATTGCAACACCCATAACTACAAGAAATACAGGTTCAAGAATCGTAGAGAGATTTCCAGTAGCAGTATCTACCTCACTCTTATAATATTCTGCAACCTTCTCCAACACAGTATCCATTTCACCAGTCTCCTCTCCAACAGCAATCATACTACTGACGAGTAGGGGATAGTACTCACTCCTGGCTATTGGGATAGCCAAGGGACCTCCCTTTTCGACCTCGTCCTTTGCATCCATTAGAGTCTCCCTAAACATTGTATTACTTAAGGAGTCAGCTGTGAGTTCAATTGCTTTAATAATTGAAAGTCCACTTCCTAAAAGAAGACCTAGTATTCTAGTAAACTGAGAGATCTGCATCTTAGCTACTATATCTCCTATAACAGGAATCTTTAAGACGAGCTTGTCAAATGTCCTCTTCCCACCAGGAGAGTCCAAATAGAACTTCCCACCAATGAAAAGTACAAGCCCTCCAACAACTAATGCCCACCAATAATTGATAAAGAAGTCACTCATACTCATAAGAAATCTTGTTATAAATGGAAGCTCTGCATCAAAGTCATCATATATATCAGCCATTGCAGGAACAAGGACAAACATCATAAGTAAAATCACGACAACAATAATCACAAGAATAATAGCAGGATATATCATTGCAGATTTTATTTTACTGGTTAAGTCATCTTTCTCTTCAAGCTCAGTGGCAAGCTTCTCTAGAACAATCTCAAGATTCCCACTTTCTTCACCTGCTTCAATTAGGTTAATAGTTATGTTGTCAAAAACTTCCTCTTCCTGCCTAAAAGAATCTGCCAATGTCTTACCAGATTGAATAGACTCTAAAACATTCTGCAAAACTCTTTTGAATAGTGGGTTGGCGGTCTGTTGAGTCATAATCTCCAACGATCTGGAAAGAGGTAATCCTGCACCAACCATCGTAGCCATCTGCCTCATAAAAACAACTTTCTCTTTCATTGGGACTCCACCGATATTTATCTCATTAAGTTTCTCAAGATTAAAACCTGTAGCTTCTTTAACTGACACGACTAACAACCCTCTGTCATGAAGGATGTCTGCTACTGCCTGAGGATCTTTTGCTTCAGCCTCTCCTGTGACAGGCTTTCCCTTAGCATCTCTTGCTGAATATTTAAATTTCTTCATATCTTTAGTTCTTTAATAATCTTAAGACTTCCTCTGGGTGCACTGCATATTCCTGAGCCCTCTGAACAGAAATTACACCCTCCCTAACGAGGTTAACAAGTGATCTCTCAAGATAGATCATCCCTATATCAGAACTTGTTCTAATTACATTATCTATCTGGTACACCTTTCCTTCTCTAATCAGGTTACTAATTGCAGAATTATTTAACATAACCTCAGATACAGCTCTTCTACCGCCGGAATCCATCGGAACAAGCCTCTGAGCAATAACCGCCTCTAAAGTATTTGCAACCTGAGTCCTTACCTGTTGTTGCTGGTTCTCTGGGAACACATCAATTATTCTGTCTAGTGACTGAGATGCACTATTAGTATGAAGAGTAGCAAATACTAGATGACCCGTTTCTGCCAAAGTAATAGCCGAAGCAATAGTCTCAAAGTCCCTCATCTCTCCAACAAGGATGACATCCGGATCCTGTCTTAATGCACTTCTCAAAGCTATATTCCAAGAGTGTGTGTCATC
>DAOTFQ010000071.1:0-2713 GCA_035446665.1 Candidatus Dojkabacteria bacterium
GCAACCAGAAGGGGCCTTATATCCGCGGCGAGGAATATTACAGAAATGGCCTACTAGGAAGATGTAGGGATAGATGAGGTTATAGATACCTCAGAGAAGCAGGTCTTTGATGTTGCTCAGAGTGGTACAAGAACAAACTTTGTTCACATTAAGGATCTTTTGAAGGATGCTTATGAAAGAGCAGAGAGAGCAGATAAGGATGAAGCATACTTAGGGATCTCCACTGGCTTTAAAGATTTAGATGACCTTCTAGGAGGTTTCCAAAAATCTGACCTAATAATTCTAGCTGCAAGACCTTCTGTTGGGAAAACGGCGTTGGCATTAGATATGATGAGGCATGCAGCATTGGTTGAAGGAAAAACTGTAGCATTCTTCTCTCTGGAAATGTCTAAGACTCAGATTATGGATAGACTTCTTGGAATGCAGTCAGGGATCCCTTTCTGGGAAATAAGAACAGGTCGTTTAAGTGACAAGAAGTTTGTAAAACTTGCAGATACTATGGGTGAGCTTGCTGATGGGAATATTTTTATAGATGACCAAGCAGGGCAGCATATAAATGCACTAAGAACAAAGGCAAGGAGATTAGCTCTTGAGAAGGGTTTGGATATTATCTTTGTAGACTATTTACAGTTAATGCATGGAAATAGTAAAGAGAGTAGGACTCTTGAGGTTGGAGAGATTTCTCAGGGACTAAAAAATATTGCGAAGGAATTAGATATCCCAGTCGTGGGTTTATCTCAGCTTTCTAGAGCTATAGAACAGAGGCAGAGTAGAAGACCCCAACTTTCAGACCTAAGAGAATCTGGCTCTATTGAACAGGATGCAGATGTTGTAATGTTTATAGATAGGGAGGAGATCTGGGATCCTGAAACAGAAAATAAGGGAGTAGGCGAGTTAATAGTCGCAAAACATAGAAATGGACCGACTGGACTTGTAAAGCTAGCCTTTGTTAATGAAATTGCTAGCTTCAGGAATCTGTATAAAAAATAACCGTCAAATTTCCCCTAAGGTCTGGTCTAATACATCAAATTTCAGTATAATTACGGCAATGCTATGCTTTTCGTGGAAGTTTTAGGGTCGAGTGGTGGAACTGGCAGACACGCGGGACTCAAAATCCCGTGCTAGCAATAGCGTGAGGGTTCAACTCCCTCCTCGACCATTTAAAGATATTTTTATTTAAAAGAAAATGTTATGGAAGACTTCATTTTAAATCTGCTCGAAACTGCTGGTAGTATAGATTTTAAATTTGTTGGGCAGGTTTTGTCTTACGGTTTAGTGGTCTTTTGGTTTGTTGTCCTGTATTGGGTATGGTTAGATTCAGGTGAGCGGACATCAAACAAAACTGTTAAGATATCCTACGTTATCCTCGTTGCTGTATTAAATGTTGTTGGCTTCTTAATATACCTAATTATTAGACCTAGCCAGACAATAGAGGAGATATATTGGGCAGATCTAGAGAGAAGATATCTTAAATACGAAACCGCAGAGTTGGGAGATTGCCCCAAGTGTGGTTCTCAACTGTTTCCTGGTTACACCTTTTGTCCTAACTGCAGATACAAATTAAAGATGAAATGTCCAAGATGCAATGTCTATGTAGACAAGAAGAATAAATTCTGCCCTCACTGTGGACAAGAGTTAAGAAAGAGGAGAAGTCCCGAGCAAGAATTCCCAACGAAAGAGGTTATGCAGCAACAGATTCAAGCGACCAAGGAAGAAGCAAAGGAGGTTGTTGAATCTGAGAAGACCAGATATAGTCAAAAAGGTGGTCTTGCAATGAAAACAGGGGAGTCCATAGTTGGTGGCTATAAATTAATATTTGGCAAAATAAGAGGAACTTTTAACGGCAAAAAAAAGAGAGACGAAGAGAAATCTCCCATTACAGATACAAAAGAGAAACAGAATAAGAAAGGGAAGAAGAAGAGAGAAAAGAAAAAAGTCCTTAAAAAGAAATCCTCAAAAACCACTAAATAATAGATAATATGCTATCATAGGCTAATATAATATAGCTGAAACATAGTTGTGTATTTAGGCATACTTGAGAAAATCCAGGAGATACTAAATAGTGTTAGTCCTCTTATACTCTTCGCCATTGTGCTATTACTTGGGATGTTTGTGTTTTGGTCTGGTTCAATGGAAACCCGAAAGGATTCTTCCTCCGTTTATGACATCTTCATTACCTCTTTATTTGGAGGTTTAGTTGTTGGGAGAATTTGTTATATCATTACAAATTGGGAACAATTTAGCAATTTTATCTGGTACTGGCTACCTTACGAGAGGTATGGGGAAGAAATCTATCTCTTTAGACTCTTACCATGGAGATTTATGAGAATATGGGATTGGGGAATAGATATCCTATCTATGTTTGTTGCATTTCTCTTAATAGCAACTTTCTTGGTCCGAGTTGTAAAGAAATGGAAATGGAGCCACATGTTTCCAACAATATTCTTTACTGCAGAGGGAATGCTTGCCGTTTCTTTCATCCTCCTCGGAGCAAGCACTTCAAACCAAGATTGGTTGACCCAGGGAGTTGTTATGGTTCTTCTACCTTTGGTTCTCTTCTTCCTTAAGAATTCTGTTAGGAAAGCGATTGTAGGGAAGAAAGAGCTTAAAATCCTTACACTTCTAGACACATTTTTCATACTCCTAACAACTGTGTACGTTACCTATACCTATTTTATTGCAGACATAAACAACACAGAGAAAGCCTCTATAA
>DAOTFQ010000072.1:0-2399 GCA_035446665.1 Candidatus Dojkabacteria bacterium
TATTAGAAAATATAGAGATAGTAGGGATATATACACACTTCTCAAGTGCAGATACAGACAAGATTTTTACAAAAAAACAAAATGAGCGATTCAAGAAAGTCCTAAGGGTTCTATCAAGATATAAGAACCCACAGGATCTCCTTGTACACACTGCCAACAGCAGTACGGTAGCAAATTATTCTGGAGATTTCCTTAACGACATGGTAAGGGTTGGTCTTTTACTTTATGGCTACTCAGATAACTTAAAGGTCCAGAAAAAACTAAAACCAGTGATGAGCTTCAAAACGGTAGTCTCTTACTTTAAAGTTTTAGAGAAAGATTCTGCTGTTGGATACAACCAAACATATATTACAAAAAGAAGAACAAGAGTTGTTACTTTACCTGTAGGTTATGCCGATGGATATCCAATAGAATTTTCAAATAAGGCACATGTCTTTCTAAATAATAAGATTTATCCTGTTGTTGGGAAAATCTGTATGGACCAGTGTATGGTAGATATTGGTAATGGAAAAGCTTACGTAGGAGATGAGGTAGAGTTATTCGGAGAGAACATCTCGCTTTGGAGCCTTTGTGAGGGGACTATAAAATTCCCTTATACTCTACTTGCAGGGATTAGTGAGAGAGTACCTAGAGTTTATATTTAAATCTCTCAATTGCTCAATATTTTCTACTATAAACAGGTCTATATCCTCTGGTAGTATAAAATTCTCTGGCAGTTCATACTCTCTTGGGTTTATCCAAACGACAGACTTACATCCTGCTTCTATTGCTGGGATTATATCTGCGGTGAAGTTATCTCCTACTGTGAGTGTGTTTTCCGGTTTAGTATCTACTTTGGAATATGCTTGTAGCCAACTTTCTGTGTTTTTATCTTCTGTTATAGGGACAGATACATAAGGGAGGGTGTCTACCTGGTTTATCTGGGAAGCTATATACTGAATTTTTATCTGTGTCCAATCATCTTGGGCATGAGAGTTAAAAACCACTTTCCTTCCAGAAGATAATACTAATTCCAAAATCTCTGGGGTAGAGGAATATACCTTAGGGGAACTTGTGTAGTGTCTCTGTTCATAAAATTTTATCCTTTCTTTCATCTTTTCCGTCACACTACCTAGTGAAAGATGTTTAAGATAGTCCACTAAGACTTGCTCGAACTGAGTCCCTATCATAACGGGCTTTCTTTTGTTTTTGTAATATACAGCATATACTTCATTTTCCAATTGTCTACTTATTTCCTCATAAGTATAAGGCACTATATCTGCAGGAAGTTCTTGAGATATTTCTAAACCTAAAGCATAGAGTGTCTCATGGAATTGTCCTTGCGTATCTAGGACTGTGTTGTCGATGTCAAAAGCGACAGCATCAATATTTCTCTGTTGAAGATATTCTAGTAGTGGGGCAGAGTTTTTTTCAAACTCTATCTGGTTCATTTTGGTTATTATATCCTACTCTTGGATTATGTTCCAACCGCTTACTAATCTTCTGTCTCCATATCTTTCTAAGCAGGTTGAGATTACTAGACATAGGTATGGTTGGTAAACTTCTGGAGTAAAACTGGAAAATCCTGATTGTTTTTGAAAACGCATATTGCTCAAGCAGAATCCTCTTTGTATAACACTGTAATCTCGAGCAAATTCTGCTAATATATTATTATGCAAGTAAAAGAGAATCATTCCCTTAAAAATTACAATACCTTTGGAGTAGATGTTAAAACGAAATATTTTGCAGAGATTAAAAACCTCAAAGAACTTAAAAATATATTAAAACAATATCCTAATGAAAAGATCCTAATACTTGGAAGTGGGAGTAATACTCTCCTTGTAGATGACTGGAATGGAATAACATTGAAAATAGAAATACTCGGTTTAGAAAAGATAAAAGAGGATGAGAAAGAGGTATACATTAAAGCCTACGCTGGGGAGAACTGGGATCATTTTGTGAGATATACCGTAAAGAATAATTGGGCTGGTATAGAAAATATGGTAATGGTCCCTGGAACAGTAGGGGGTGCTGTAAGAGAAAATATTGCATGTTATGGACACAATATATCTACAAGTATACAAGTGGTAGAGGTAGTCAATCTAAAAACGCTTGAAATAGAAGAAATCCCTAAGGAAAAGTGTGGTTATACATATAGAAATAGTAAATTCAAAAATCTGTGGAAAGAAAAATACCTGATAATATCTGCCACATTCAAACTCCAAAAAAACACAAAGGAATTTGAATTAAGCTACCATGAGAGAGGAGGAAGATATGGTTCTCTAACAGGAGAGCTAGAATCCTTCGCTAAAGAGCCTTACAGTCTTCATGATGTAATGGAAGCTGTTATAAGGCAAAGAACTAAAAGACTACCCACAGTAGAAGAGTTTGGAACTTGTGGTAGTTTCTTTAAAAACCCC
>DAOTFQ010000073.1:0-2270 GCA_035446665.1 Candidatus Dojkabacteria bacterium
ATTTGAATCCTGGTGCGTATGCAACTCTGCCAGGGGAGAACATTTTCTATATTGTCACAAAGGACGAAGCGGGGAATGTAAATTACAATGATTACTCCCAAGTTTCTTTCTTTGCGAATACAGTTGCTCCGGGGATTCCAATAGATATGGAGATTGCTGACGTCTCAGTTAAGAGTGCCTCCGCTTGGAGACTAGCCGTATCCTGGGAGGAACCAGAAGATGTCGGAAGTGGAGTATCAAGTTATAGAGTATTTAGGTCAATTGATGGGGAGAACTTCTATCTCCACACCAGTACAGGGGGAGCTTCATTGGTTGATAGTAAATTACAGCAGAGGATCCATTATTACAAAGTTCAAGCATGTGACAGCACAAATAATTGTGGAGCCTTTTCTCAAGTTGTTCAACTCTACCCGGATGGTAGATATACAGAACCTGCCGAATTGATTGTAGAGCCGATGATCAGAGATATAACTCCGAAGCGAGCAACAGTTAGTTGGATTACAGATAGAACTTCGGATTCAAGGGTCGCTTATGGTTTGGAATCAGGTGTTTATTTCGAGGAAGAGGTTTCTAATTCTGAACATGTTATGGACCATAGTTTGACAATGAATAATCTAACTCCTGGGACTAGGTATTACTATGTAGTTAAGTGGACAGATGAAGATGGAAATACAGGGACTTCTGAGGAAGCTTTCTTTGAAACCGCACCCCCACCATCTATCGAAGAACCTGTTGTGAAGAGGGTTGGACTTACCTCTGCCTTGATAGAGTTTAAAACAAAGGAGAGTACTAAAGTCAGGGTTTACTATGGAGAATCCTCTTCATTTGGAGGTGTGGTTGAAGTGTTTACAGGACTTGAGGAAGGGATTAGAAATGTTGAACTTACCGAACTTAAAGATGGAGTAAAGTATTACTATAGAATAAATACATTTGACATAGATGGAAGTGAATACGAAGGAGAGATTCACTCTTTCGAGACGTTGCCAAGACCTAGGGTCTCAGATATTAATATCTACCAAGTCTCTGGGACTGCTGCAACAACGCTTTTGGTTGAGTGGACCTCAAACACACCGATCTCTTCTATAGTGACATATTACCCATCTAGTTCCCCTGAAATGGCCAGAGATGAGGTTAATGTAAAACTTAGGACCGGTGAACACAGGATGGTTCTCCTAAACCTTAATCCAAATGAGCAGTATTCAATTATTGTTAGAGGACAGGACTTTATGGGAAATGAGGCAATTAGTGAAGTAAATGTCTTCAATACAGCAGCTGATACTAGGCCTCCAAAAGTATTTGATTTGGAAGTGAATCCGGAGATAATTGGCGTTGGAGATGAGGCAACGGCTCAACTCGTAGTATCATTTAAAACCGATGAACTGGGAACGTCTCAGGTTGAATATGGCGAAGGAACGGGAACTAGCTATTCCCAAAAAACGCAGGAAGATAAATCTCTTGCTAACAACCACATAGTGATTGTCTCTGGACTTACTCCGGGGAAGGTATACCATTTAAGGGCCCTTTCTCTTGATGAGGAGGGAAATGTTGGAAACTCTATAGACAAGGTTGTAGTAACCCCAGCTGGGACAGAGAATGCTTTGGATTTGGCTATTAGCAATCTAACATCAATATTTTCTTTCTTAGGGAGGGGTAGATAGTATGAAAAACAATGATAAAAGACAAAGTAAGCAAATGCTAAAAAAGATAGGGAAGAAAAAAGTGGCTATTATAATTTTTGCATTTCTAGTGATAGTCGGATTGGGGTTTGTTCTGTTTTTTATAAATAGAGAACATAGAAGGCTTTCTATTTATAGGGATGTGACTTTTGTAAATCCAGATCAAGCTATAATTTTCTGGAAAACCGAGGATGAAACAATCGGTTATGTTAAATATGGGGAAAAGAAACACAATAGAGAGAATATTGAGCTACAGACAACTAGTCAGGAGGGGGAAACCCATGTTGTGTTTTTAGATAACATTCCTCCTGAAGGGCTTTATATTTCAATACATAATGAGTCTGACAGTTTTTTGATATTACCAGAGATTTTAAAAATTCAATTTAATGAAGAAGATCTACCTTATGAATAAAACACAAGGCCCAAGGAAAAGGGGGGAAACAATTTTACGAGGAGAAAATATCTGTAAAACATTCCAAGTTGGAAATAATCAAGTCGAAGTTCTTAAGGGTGTTAATATAGAAATTAAGAAACAGGAGTTTATAATTCTCTTTGGTAGCTCTGGTTGTGGAAAGAGTACTCTTCTAAATGTTA
>DAOTFQ010000074.1:0-506 GCA_035446665.1 Candidatus Dojkabacteria bacterium
CTTGTCTTAGGATC
Source organism: Candidatus Dojkabacteria bacterium (assembly GCA_035446665.1). GTDB lineage: Bacteria > Patescibacteriota > Dojkabacteria > SC72 > SC72 > UBA2177. Next base: position 15 of record DAOTFQ010000074.1, read on the forward strand.
TATAAATAACTCTTGATTTACTACTCTATGGACTTTCTTCAAGACAGTTCTTTTAACAAATTCTTTACAGACATCGATTCCTTGATCTAGATAAATTGCTCCTAGAATTGCTTCGTATGTGTTAGCTAGAATAAAGTCCTTATCTTTGCCTCCAGAGTCTTCTTCTCCTTTGGACATAAGGATGTATTCTCCTATGCCCAGAATCCTTGATTCTTGTGCCAAACTTTCGGTCCTGACTACTGCAGATCTTATAGCTGTCAACTCTCCTTCTGGTTTCTTGGGATATTTCCTAAACAGTTCTGAGGAGATTATTAGTTCAAGAACTGCATCTCCAAGAAACTCTAATCTTTCATTATTCTCGAGTTTCATACCTCTGTGCTCATTGATGTATGATCTATGTATAAGGGCTGTTTTCAATAGCTTTGGGTTTTTGAATGTTACCCCCAATTTCTCTTCTATTTCTTTTCTATCCTTCATTTTCTTCTTTGTCTT
>DAOTFQ010000074.1:516-2255 GCA_035446665.1 Candidatus Dojkabacteria bacterium
GCTCGTAAATAGCTCCTAAAACACCATTTACAAACTTACTATTTATTTCTCCCCCAAAATCTTTTGCTACTTCTATAGCCTCATCAATTGCTACCTTGGGAGGTGTTATTGTTCCTACAAACCCTTCATAAATAGCTATTCTGAGGATTTGTAAGTCAACAAGCTTCATTTGGTCTATAGACCACTGTGGAGCATATTTTTGTATAAGTGCATCTATCTCTTCTTGTTTCTCTACTACTCCATCTATAATCTTTTTATAGAGCTCTTTGTCGTAGTCAGTCATCTCGTTTAACTCTAAAAGCTCCTTTATTGAGATGTGTTCTGTTTTAATCTCTCCCTTTTTGAAATATTTGGAGAAAAGTTCTTGTAGTGCTAATATCCGGGCTTGGTGTCTTGGATCTGTAGACCTTTTCATATTTCTCTGTTACTTTACTTAGATTTATTGTAGTAGCCACAATACTGACATTCAAAGTGACTTCTTTTTACAGCTCCACATTTGGGGCATTTTGTAACAGGTTTCACTTTAATAGCATTATGTGCTCTTCTCCTACCCTTCCTACCTTTTGATATTTTTCTTTTTGGTACTGCTCCCATAATTTCTCTTTACTAATATGTTATAGCTTGGCCATTATATCATATTTGTTTTAAGATGCTACATCTGCCAAGAATATTTTTACACTATCCAACTCTCTTTAATCTCTACCTCATCTCCCGCCTTTATCTCTTGTTCAATTATTCCCTTTGCAATCTGTCCCTCTATTTTGTCTTGTATATACCTCTTCATTGGTCTTGCTCCAAGTCCGGGTACATTTGATTTGTTTGCAATAAGCATCGGAATCTGTTCCGACCACTTTACATTAATATTTTTATTTTGCAATCGTGTAGCTAGCTCATTTAGGAGAAGGGTTGCTATCTGCGATAGATTATTAAGATCATGTGGATGGAAGACAATTATCTGGTCAAACCTGTTGATTAATTCGATCCTTAGAGATTGCCTTATCTCAAGAAGAACTCTTTCTTTTGCTTCACTCCACAACGAGTGATCTTTTTCTAGAGCTTCCAAAAGCATTTTGCTTCCTATATTACTTGTGCATACAATTATCGTATGTGTAAAATCTATTGTTTCTCCTTGTGTACTAGTTAGTCTTCCCTCATCAAATATTTGTAGAAAAAGATCTAAGATACTTGGGTTTGCTTTCTCTATTTCATCGAAAAGGACAACGGTGTAAGGGTTATTTTTCACTCTGTCGACCAAAGTAATTGAAGACTGTCCAAATCCACCCTCTGAAGATGATCCTAAGAACTTTTCTATACTCTGTGTATCTTGGAACTCTGACATATCCAGTCTTACAATTGTTTCTTTCTTCCCAAAATACTCCTCTCCTACAACCTTTGCTAGATGTGTCTTACCAACACCTGTGGGTCCAACGAACAAGAATACTCCAATTGGTTTCTTCGCATCTCTAACGTCTGCTCTGGCTCTTCTGAGGGATTCTGTTAGAGCAGTTACGGCCTCATCCTGCCCAATCACCCTCTTTCTAATATTTTCTTCAAGCTTTATTAATTTATTACTCTCTTCTTGGTCTATATCTCCCACAGAGATGTTTGTTTTAATAGAGACAGTCTTGGAAACATGTTCCGCCGTTAATTTCTGAACATTATTTGCTTGAGCCCATGCACAAGCGGATTCTATTGTTTGTACTGCACTACTAGGCAGTTTCCTGTCTGTGATATATCTC
>DAOTFQ010000075.1:0-2227 GCA_035446665.1 Candidatus Dojkabacteria bacterium
CATTATATCTAATATAGAATAATCGAAGGTTTCTTCTTCCTCAGCTGAAATTTGTTCAATCTCCTCATCTGTTATCTCAGACGTAATATCCGCCATAGCAGCTTCTCCCCCTAAGAGCTCTCCTCCCAAAGAAGGCTCTGTATTGACATAAAACCCTTGCTCCTTGGTCTCTCCATGTATCTCTTCTATCTCTTCTTGCGAAAGAGTTAGTGTCTGTGGGGGATTCTTTTCAATATCTGTATTTGGGTTAGTGTCTGGGGTCTTGACAGGTGTGCAGGCTGCAAAAGCTCCACCTATCATACTAGCACCAACTAATCCGTTAAAGACTTTCTTTTCAATGTTGTTCATGTAGTATTTAAATAAGCAAAGTTAGAAGATACAAAACTATAGGATATTATACTAATTGCAGAAAGTTTTTTCAATCTATCTCTAACAGAAATACTTATTACCAAATAATAAATTCTAAGAAAACTCTAAAACTCCTACTCTACAGTATAATCATCAAAATAACCTTGTATTAGAACAATAGGTGTCCCCTTATCTCCACTACCAGTAGTTAAATCACAAAGACTTCCCAAGAGGTCCGGAATTTGTCTTGGAGTTGTTCCCAAAGATTTCTCTACTTGGTACTTTTCAGTATTCTTTTCTTTTATTACACTCTTAACATATTCATCTAGATTACCTGTCTTATCCCAATTCTCAGAGACATATTTTAACTTAACCTCTTTTGGTCTTCCTTCCAAACCAGCTGTAAAACCCGGAGAAACAACGGGATCTGCTAACTCCCAAATCTTTCCAACTGGATCTTTAAAAGCACCATCTCCGTAAATTAATACCTCAACATTTTTACCAGTCTCTTTCTTAAACCTCTTCTGTACCTCTAGAACAAATTCATCCCCATCTCTAGGAAACAACTTTAATTTGTTTTCTGTAACCTTATTAGAACCTAAAAGACCATATTTCTTATTATATCCTCTCTTGCTGTTCTTTCTGTTACAGATGTCATCTAGTCCAAATACAATCTCGCCACCATTCTCTTTGAGTATTTTCTTCGTTCTAGCTCTAGTGTGAATGTCACAAGCCAAAACATTCTTAGTGTATTTAAGGATGAACTTGGGATCATTGGAAAAATATATTTTTACATTATCATCTCCTAAACTCTTATAATATTTAACATAGTCTACACCAGTGAATTTATGCTTAACTTCTTCCCCAAACAGGTTTCTATACTTTGTCTCTCCGAATGAATCTGAGTAAGGGTTCAATCCCAAGTCATACATCTTATCTGGATCCATTAGGTGATTACCAACCTCATCTGCAGGATAACTTAAGAGGATATGAACTTTGTTATAAACTTTGGCTATAGATTCTAAAATTAGAGAGAACCTGTTTCTACTTAAGATAGGGTGGACTAAAGCTATTTCATCTGTAGGGAATTTCTTTTTAACCTCCGTTGCAACTTCTTCTGCGGTAACATAATTTCTTTGCGAAATAGAGACTACTGCCTCTGTTATACCAATAATGTCACCATCCTTTAGTTCAAACTTTTCTCCTTTGGAAGCTCTAAGGATAGAATCTAATACTATACTTACCAAATCATCTCCACTCTTAATTACGGGTGTTCGTATTCCCCGGACAACAGTACCTGTATATCTCATATTTAGAATTTTTATAACTTATACCTTTCATCCTAGCATATCTTTACATACTTTGGGTTCTAAGCAATAATATTAAAATGGTGTTTTGCTAAACTTCAAAGAAGGGCTGGATATGCAATAATATGTCTGGATAGAATTTCTAAATTTTAAATCGTGCTTCTCTAGAGATTTTGGGATATGGACAATACTCTTTTTTACAATAGACCTACGAAAGCCGTTATCAATATCTTTAATCTTGAAAATAATCTCAAAGTGGTTAAATCTTTGGTTGGTAAGAGAAAGATTATGGGAGTTGTGAAAGCAAACGCTTATGGTCATGGTTTGGTCCGTATTTCAAAAGTTTTAGAGAAGGAGGTAGATTATCTTGGGGTTGCATATATCGAAGAAGCTATTATCCTAAGAGAGAACGGGGTTAAATCCCCTATATTGGTCCTAGGGGCTGTACACAAACAGCAGATAGATGATTATATCCTGAACGACATAGAGATTACTGGATCCTCCTTAGAGAAGATACAAGCTATTTCTAAAAGAGCTAAATCTCTCAAAAAGAAAGCAAGGGTACATATAAA
>DAOTFQ010000076.1:0-2179 GCA_035446665.1 Candidatus Dojkabacteria bacterium
AACTTATTTAACATAAAGAGAATCCTTCGAATATTTTCTACATTAAGATGTTCTGTATCTACACTCCGTACTAATTGTGACTCCGTTAAAAGAGGCATCCCCCTTCCCTCGTAAAAAGATATTTCACTTGTACTAAGGGTCTGCATATTCCCCCTATTCTTACTGTTTATTTTCCTAATGCTTCTGGCAAAGAGTGTAAATTTCCCTGAATGTTTACCAAATACTGTCAGAATCTTGTCTGCTTCAGAATAGTTCACAGATTTTATTACCGTAACTAAATCTTTACTCATATGCTCCCTTTCTTGTTAAAACTACATATGGTGTCTTTAAAAGAATTTTAATATCTAAAAGAAGACTTTGTTTATCTGAATACTAAGCATCCATTTTTAACCTCTTTGTAAAAGGTATCTCATTTCTCCCAGATACCTGCCAGAGTCCAGTTATGCCTGGCCTTACACTAAAAATATCCTCGAGATATTTTTCATCCCCTGGATTGCTTTTTAGATGCCTCTCTAGTTCATCCTTATACATTGGTCTAGGACCAACAATAGACATGTCTCCTCTTAAAACGTTAATTATCTGTGGTAACTCATCCAAGTCTGTCTTCCTTAATAACTTTCCTACCCTTGTAATTCTAATATCTTCATCTATTCTCAATTTGTTTCCATTAGATTCCCACTTTTCCTTGAGAGAGGAATAAGCTGGGTTTTCTAATATCTCCTTATGTGCATTAGGCATCATGGTTCTAAATTTGTACATATGGAATTCTTTTCCGTTTAGACCTATTCTCAGTGGGTCTCTAACACAGATTTCATTCCTATCCCCTAACCATATTAAAAAAGACACTAGCAAAAAAAACGGTAAGAAGAGAATTAAGAGAAACAAAGAGAGAACGATATCAGAAACTCTTTTAATTATCTTGTAGGGCATCTTTGACATAGTTTTGTAGCTTATATACAAATATCTCTGATGCAAAATTATTAGCCTGTTTTCTACAGTTATCTGGATCGTAATCTTCAGATTTGAAATTCTTTAGAATCTTAGCAAGGTCCTTAATTGTGTAATTGTCAAAAAAGATTCCTGACTTAGGATTCTTCTCGGAGATTGTTTCTGTAACACCACCCTCCCTATATGCAATAACTGGTGTCCCTGCGGCATTTGCTTCTACTGGCACTATCCCAAAGTCTTCATCCCTAACTGGAAATATTAATGCCTTTGTTCTAGAAAGAAGATTTATTTTCTCTTCCTCTGTTACATAGCCTAGGAATTTGACCAAACCTTTTGCATTTAAAATTTTTACCAATTCCCTCATAGCATCAAAATGATCTCCCTTTCCTGCTATTTTGAGAGGGACTCCTGCTCTATGACAAGCTTTTATAGCAAGATCAACCCCTTTGTAAGTTTCAACCCTTCCCAAATATAGGAACCAATCCTCTTTTCTGTTAACTTTCTTCCCCTCTTTAATCTTACTAACCTCCACTGGGGGATAAATTACATCTGCATCGTAGTCGTAATATTTCTTAACTCTCTTCTTAACTACTTCGGAGATAGCAGCTATTTTATCACACCTTTGTGCTGCTCTCTTATCCCATCTCTTCCAAATTTTCTCCAAAAAAGTGTTGGTAAAAAAATCATAAAATTTATAAAGTGGTACATTTATTCCTTCCAATTGCTCCACACTCTTTAAGCTCCTACCCTGTTTCTGCCAAAGAAATTTAGGTGGAGACATACATATGTTTATATGTTTTATCTTTCTTGGTCTAACAAACTTTGAGAAAGCTATTGATAAAGAGACGACTGCATCAAAATTCTTAAACCTAAATGATCTATATGCTAAAGGTTGTAGAAGAAGATAAAACTGCCTTAGTTTATCTCTCCAAGGAAGATACTGCATAAAGGAATAATGTATCTTTACATCTGGTAAAAACTTCTCTACAAACTCTTTGTCATAGTAAGCTGTAAAAAGTTCGTTATTTGGGAAAGCCTCAAGAATGTATTTTAAATGCATCTCTGCACCACCGTGCTTAAATAGTGGTTCACTTACAACCGCAACTTTAATGTCTTCTGCCCTTTTTGATTTATTTTCGTTTTTTTTCTTCTTCATAGACCTGGTTTAGGTAGTTGTTCAAGTTAATTAAAAATTTCTCTTCAGAAAATTGTTGAGCATGTTTCTTAATTT
>DAOTFQ010000077.1:0-2177 GCA_035446665.1 Candidatus Dojkabacteria bacterium
CTTTATTATACAAACAGGGGTTACAACTCTACTTAAATTAGGCTTTGCATTTCTCCCTTGGGGATGGTTTGGATTGGTTGTCGCATATGTTCTTGGTGCTCTTCTTTCACTAATTTTTCTTGTAGTAAGATTCGTTAGAAAAAGCGATTTTATAAATGTTATAAAGAATATAAGGAAGAAAGACCTTTTAAGTACAGCTAAACAATATAAGGAGTTCCCTCTTCTCTCAATGCCAGCGGATGGTATAAATTCTGTTGCAAATCAGCTACCTAACATCTTACTAAATAGTTTGTTTGGTAGTAGTACTGCAGGGTTTTATTCTGTTACACATCGGGTGTTGGGTCTTCCAGTCTCGTTTGTATCTTCTGCTATGACAGACGTTTACAGAGAAAGGGCAAGTGCGGATTATAGGGAAAAGGGGAATTGTAGAAAAATCTTTTTGGCAACACTTAAATATTTAACCATTTTCTCTGTCCCTATTTTTACTTTTTTGTTCTTTTTTGCTCCCTCGATAGTTCCTTTTCTTCTAGGAGAGCAGTGGGTTGAAGTTGGTGAATACATAAGGATTTTAACTCCATTGTTTTTGTTTAGATTTATTGCTTCACCTCTCGGTTCTACACTTTATATAAACAAAAAACAGAAGTATTTGCTATTATGGCAGATAGGATTACTAGTCTGTACTGTAGCTTCGTTCTATATAGGGGATTTAATTGGAGATGATCATTTGTCTCTAACAATTTTCTCTGGAAGTTACTCTGTAATGTATGTGATATTAATAATCTTGGGATATAAATTCACGAAGAGATAGTTCCAATGGGTCAGGTGAGAGAGTTTATAAAAAAGAATTATGCTTTTGTTGCCTTCCTAGTGGTATATATACTCGTTTTATGTTTCTTCTCTTTTTTTAGAGATATGGTTAATGATTCCTCTCTTTATTTTCATGAGACATATCTAATATCTGAAGTAATTAAGAATGGAGAATGGGTTGGTCCTTACGGGGTAGGAGTTCATGGTTTCCTGTTCAAGATTCCACCAGCCCTCATATTTCTTTTAACAGGTCCATCGGTTTGGGTGGTTACTATCTACCATATAATTTTGGCTGCCATTGTTGTCTTTTTGATGTACAGACTTTCTTCATATGTGCTAAAGGATAAAAAATATGGACTTCTTGCTACCATAATTCTTGTAAGTAATTTCCATTTCTTTCTTTCCCCTATAACTTATTTAAGGGAGGTTCCTAGTGTATTAGTTATTCTTTTACTCTTGGATTACATTATACGAAAAGATCGCAAGAGTAATATTGTTTTAGGTTTGTTGTTTCTTCTTTTGTTAGATGTTAAGGAGTATGTCTTTGTCATTTTTGCTGTGTTTTACGTTATCTGGATGTTTATTGATTCTAAAGAGGATAAGTTCTTTAGAAAATTATGGGATGTTATTAAGCAATCTGTGATTGTCTTTCTTCCTTCTTTGGTATGGGTCATTTTAATGTTTACAACATCTTTAATTCCAGTCAATATGTTTCTAGCCTCTATTATTGGTCTTAAGGACAATGCCTTTGGTTATCTAGCATCACATTTTGACATAGAGACATCCACAGCTAACTCTTTAGAAGGGGGAAGAGATATGTTCTTCATAACAATTTCACAGGCGTGGTCTCCTGTAGCTATCTTTATCTGCAAAGGTGTAAATATAATACTTTCTTATTTGGGTAAAATTCTCTATCCTCGAGTTTTTTCCTTCCTTTCAGTTCCTAAGGTAGTAATTTTGCCTGTGGTAATTGCGGCAGTGTTGAATATAAAAAGATTCATAATCCACAAAGAGAAGAAATTGAAGTCAATAGCATTACTCTCTACTCTGATACTGACCTGGTTGGTAATTTATATTTTACGGGCATCACACGGTCGCTATTTATTACCTATAGTCCCAGCAATTGCTATTGTGTATATATATCTGATTTTTAAGCAGAAGCTGACATTAAAACAGAAGAAAACTATATTTATAGCAACCTTTATTTATGTCTCTGCGGGTGTTTATTTTGAAACGAGCTATGTTCTTCCCAAGGTTCTTCTTGAATATAGTATGTTGACCTTATTCCTAACCATGTTTATCAAACCTAGAACCAAGTACATCAGATATCTATTAGTTCTTATATTGACCGTTGGGTCAATAGGGAGTGC
>DAOTFQ010000078.1:0-2091 GCA_035446665.1 Candidatus Dojkabacteria bacterium
ATATATTCCTAAAAACGAGAAGGAGGTTAAGGATATCCAGGGGGGTATAGGAGATAGAAAATTCTTAGTCAAAGAAGTCACAACAAAGAAGAAGAGTAGACATGCATACCCACCGTTTACAACCTCAACGCTTCAACAGACAGCAAACACTATCCTAGGATACACATCCAAGCGAACAATGGGTATTGCACAGACCCTATATCAGTCAGGACATATCACCTATATGCGTACAGACTCTGTTTATATGGCTAAGAAAGCTATAAGCCAGATTAGAAAACTAGTTGAGGACAAATATGGGAAAGAATATATCCCCCAAAAGCCTAATTATTACAAGAATAAAGCCAAAAACGCTCAAGAAGCACATGAGGCCATAAGGCCTACAGATTTCTCTCTGGATTTCTCTAAAATCGAAAAAGAACATGGAAGAGCTGCAGTTAAATTGTATGAACTTATATGGAAGAGGTCAGTTTCTAGCCAGATGAGTAATAAAGAGGTGGAGGCATTAGAAGTCTCTTTGAAACCAAAAGATTTAGATAAGCCAGAATATATCTTTACTTTAGGTGGCGAGAGGACTCTTTTTGATGGTTTTAGAAAGGTTTTGGGTTCTAAGAAAGATGCGGACGACCTGCAGGAAATTGCTCAATTGAAAAAGGGGGACGAATTAGAGAAGGTGGAGTTTGTAAACGAACAGAAGTTTACTCAACCACCTGCTAGATATACGGAAGCTTCCTTAATCAAGAAACTTGAAGCACTGGGTATTGGTAGGCCTTCTACATATTCCTCAATAATCTCTACAATTCGAAGTAGAGGGTATGTTGAATTCGAAGCAAGAGCAATATTTCCTACAGATATTGGTAGGGTAGTTACTAATTTCTTGAGAGGTAATTTTAAGAGATTGGTAGATTACAAATATACTGCTAAAGTGGAAAATGAATTAGATGATATTGCTTTAGGAAGTAAGGACTATGTTCCCGTCATAGATGAGGAGTATAAGTCCCTCATGAAGAACATTAAGACGGCAGACAAAGAAGTTAACAAGGAAGATGTTGTTATATTAGGCAAATCTGACGAAAAGTGCCCAGAATGTGGGGGTGAGATGGTTGTGAGAATAGGTAGGTATGGTAAATTCTTAAGTTGTGCTAAATTCCCAGAGTGTAAGGGGATGAAGGATCTTAGTGGAGGAGAGGAAGATCTTAACTATGATAGGTACTTTAAGCCAGAAAAGTGTCCAGAGTGTGGTGCAAAGATGGTTTTAAAGAATGGTAGATATGGTAAATTCTGGGCATGTGAGAAATATCCCGAGTGCAAGGGAATAGTTCCACTTCTGTTAAATGAGAAGTGTCCAGAGTGTGGTCATCACCTAGTTGAAAGAAGAAGTAAGTGGGGTAAGACATTCGTTGGATGTAGTAATTATCCAGATTGTAAATATATCAAGAAGAGTAAGAAAAAGGCTAAATATAAAAAGAAGAGTAATAGTTAATATCTTTTTAACAACTGTCTCTTAAGATGGTTGTATGCTTCCTAGGGAGAAATACATAGAGAAGGGGATAGAGAACCTCAGCGACCAAGATCTAATCGCCATAATAGTTGGGACAGGGACAAAGGGGAAAAACTTTATGAGTGTGTCCCGAAGCGTTGTTATTAGGATGAGGAGACTGGTTAAGAGTGGGAGAAATATTAATATCCAAGATATCACCGAAGTAGATGGTGTTGGTGTAGTTACGGCAATGAGAATCCTCTCGGGTATTGAATTGGGTAAAAGGTTGTACGGGCTTGAAGCCAGTCAACGAAGTGTAGTCAGGAACTCCCAGGAAGCATATACTGCCCTTAGGGACATAGGAAGCAGAAAGCAGGAGCATATAGTAGCCCTTTTCCTAAATTCTCGGTTTGAAGTTTTAGAGAGAAGAGTAATTTGCATAGGTAGCCTAGATGGTGTTAATGTCCTTCCTAGGGACATAATAATCCCTGCTTTAGAACTTAATGCCAGTAGTGTAGTAATAGCACATAATCATCCCTCGGGAGATCCTTCTCCTAGCAACGAAGATGTCCTTATTACCAAGAGAATTCAAGAAGGTTTGGAATTAGTCGGTT
>DAOTFQ010000079.1:0-2005 GCA_035446665.1 Candidatus Dojkabacteria bacterium
ATATTGAGATATATAGAAGGATACGATCCTAAATAATTTTTTATGATATTCAGATGATTCCTATATCTAAACCTTTAATAGAAGAGGAAGAGATTAATGCAGTAGTTGAAGTATTAAAATCAGGAATGATTGCACAAGGTCCAAAAACAGCAGAATTAGAAGCTATGTTTGCAAAACTGTGTGGTACTAAACACGCTATTGCTTTCTCAAATGGAACAACGGCTATTCATAGCGGAGTAAGAGCTTTGGGTATAACAGATGGGGATGAAGTTATTACAGTACCTTTTACTTTTGTAGCTACAGCAAACCCTGTCTTAATGGAAAGAGGAAAAGTCGTTTTTGTTGATATATCAGAGGATGATTTTTGTATTGATCCGAATAAGATTGAGGAGAAAGTAACAGATAGAACAAAAGCAATTATTCCAGTAGATCTTTTTGGTCAGGTATACAAATATAAAGAGGTTAAGGAAATTGCAGATAAACACAACTTAAAGATATTGGAAGATGCCTGCCAAGCTGTAGGAGCTACACAAGATGGGAATACTGCAGGTAGTTTTGGAAATGTTGGAGCGTTTTCCTTGTATGCAACGAAAAATATTGCTACTGGTGAGGGAGGTATGCTAACAACAAATGATGATGAAATTGCTAGACAAGCAAAAATGTTTAGACACCATGGACAAGATGAAGCAGTAAGATATGAATACTTAGCACTAGGACATAACTACAGATTAACAGATTTAGCCGCTGCTTTAGGTGTAGAGCAGATGAAAAAGATAGATAGGATAATAAATACTAGAGTGGGAAATGCAAGTCTATATACTGAAGGACTATCAAGCATAGAAGGTATAATTACACCTAAGATAATGGAAAACAATACACATGTATTCCATCAGTATACGATAAGGGTAACAGAGCAGTATGGTAAAACTAGAGATGAATTGATGACATTTCTAAAAGAGAATGAAATAGGTTGTGGTGTATACTATCCAAAGCCATTGCATCTTCATGAGCACTTTAGGAAGATGGGGTATAAGGAGGGAGATTTCCCAGTTTCTGAAAAGTTGTCAAAAGAAGTTCTTTCTTTACCAGTCAATCCATTCGTTACGGAGGAGAATGTGGAATTTATAATTGAAAAGGTAAAAGAATTTTCTAAGAAATAAATTTTTATAGTTTCTATCTTGAATAATCAGAATGAAACAATTGCCATTTGTGGTCTAGGCTATGTTGGATACCCAGTTGCAATGCTATTTGCTGATGCAGGTTTTAATGTAATTGGGGTAGATATCTTAGAAGAAAGAGTACAGAGATTAAATGAGGGAGAAAACCCAATAAAAGGTCAGGAGCCGGGATTAGATGAATTAGTAGAGAAAGTTATTAAAAAAGGTAATTTTAGAGCAACTGCGGATGTTAAAGAGTATTGTAAGGCTGACTTCATTATAGTAGCAGTTCAAACTCCTGTGGCAGAAGAAAACAAAAAACCAACATATGAGAATTTAAAGGCAGCTTTAAGAAGTATAGGACAGAATATGAAAAAGGGTGTTACTGTAGTTATTGAATCAACAATAGCTCCTGGTACTATGGAACATGTTGTAAAACCAATTTTAGAGGAAGAATCAAAAATGATTGCGGGAAAAGATTTCTATCTTGCTAATTGCCCCGAAAGATTAATGCCAGGCCATCTGTTAGAAAATATTAGGTATTACAATCGAGTAGTTGGTGGATGGACCCCAGAGTCAGCAACAAAAGTAAAAGAGTTATACAAACATGTAATACAAGGAGAGTTAGAGGAAACAGATTGTATTACAGCAGAGATAGTAAAGGCAGGAGAGAATACATATAGAGATGTTCAGATAGCATTTGCAAATGAGATGGCACTTCTTTGTGAGGCGTACAAAGCAAATGTTTGGGAAGTAAGGAAATTAATTAATAACTGTAAAAAGGTTACAGAAACTAGACCGGAGGCATTAAGACAGATGCATTTCCCTGGTGCTGGTGTAGGTGGTCA
>DAOTFQ010000080.1:0-1791 GCA_035446665.1 Candidatus Dojkabacteria bacterium
GAGGACTTTGCAGATAATCCAGATCTCATATCTACTGTAACTGCTGATTCTTTACCTCCTAGTCTAGAGATTAGAGCGAAGTCCATAGATTCTCTTATACAGGTTATTGAGAATATAAATATAGAGAAGGAGACTAATGCATATATAGATGAGGTCATGTATTTTAAGGATGTTGTAGATAATTTGAAAACTTTGTCTAGGATAATTACAATTGGATCTGTTGTTCTGATCTCTACCCTACTCATTATTACAATCTTTTTAATTAGGATAACTATTGGTTTCAATATTAATGCTCATCAGGATGAGATTCAGATTATGCATCTTGTGGGGAGTTCAGATAAGTTTATAAAGCTTCCTTTTATTTTAGAGGGTTTTTTCTATGGTTTAGTGGGAGGTTTTTTGGGTGCTACCCTACTTTTAGTTCCTTGGTATATTATGATCTATTATACTCAGAATACGGATTTTGCTTTTTGGATAAATCAGCTTCTTACAGATTTTAATTTAGATTTTCTTAGATCTCTAAATATTACTTTTATACTTGTTTACTACTTGGTACATCTTTTGTTTGGTGGGTTATTGGGTGTTGTTAGTAGTTTTAGTGCAGTTAAGAGGTATTTAGAATAGTTATATGAAAAAAAGAGATATTGTTATAACAATTTTCTTAGTTATTTTTTCAATTTCTTTTTTCTTTGGGTTAAGTAGTTATTATGAGAAGCCGGTTATAGCAGAAGATAGTTGCCCTCTCTATATGACTCCGAACCAATGTCTTGAGTATCTCGAAGGACAATTAGAAAATCTTAATAGCAAGAAAGATGCAATCCAAAATGAACTAGATGAAGAAGAATATCAGCAATTATCATTAAATGAGAAAATTGCATATATAAGGAACCAAATAACACAAACAGAGAATGATATTAAATCATTAGAAATCAAAATTTCTGCACACAATGTAGAGATTGAACTGCTTGAAGAGAACATTAAAGAAATGGAAGAGAGTGTTGCAGTTCTAGGACAAGAAATCTCTACACTCGAGGCTTCCGTGAACAGAAAAGTCACAGAATCTTACAAATATTCCTTTGTCGGTCCCCTAGAATTGTTTTTAGATACCAAAAATTTTTCTTCCATCCTGAGAAAAAGCAAATACCTTGCAGTAACTAGATTGCAAGAGCGTGAGTCTTTAAGACTCTTCAATACAAAAGTGGAACAAATAAAAAGGGAAGAGGATTCACTTGCAGAAGAGAAAGCTAAACTGCAGGAAACACGTAATATTTTAGAGTCAGAAAAAATAGAACTTGCCGAGTCTCGAAACAGCCTAGCTTCTCAGAAAGCTGAAAGAGAGAGACTCCTTGCTGAATCCAAGGCTAAGGAAGTGATCTTGGCAAGTGAACTAAAGATACTTAACCAAAAAGCAAACGAAGTGACTGCACAAATTACAAACTTACTTTTGGAAGAGTTTCGTTCTGGACAAATTCCTATAGATACAGAGGTTAAAGCGGGAGATATTATAGGATTCCAAGGGCATACAGGATTTGCCTACGGATCACACTTACACCTAAACTGGCGTGGTTCTGGAGATGGACCTCTAGCCCTTGAATATTTCAAAATAAAAAGTGGAAGAGTATACGGCGATAAAGCCATATCCCCTCTCGGAGAGGGAGCATATCTGACACAGGGTTATCATGCTGGTTACTCTCTGGACATGGTTGGCTTATATAATTGGAACTACCAAAGCTATTATGTCGGATATAAAGAGGTTTGTTGTACTGGGAAACTTGCTTATATGGGTTGCGT
>DAOTFQ010000081.1:0-1789 GCA_035446665.1 Candidatus Dojkabacteria bacterium
TGTAGATTGAAGGATCTGTATTCTCTGGTGCACTTTTCTTGATTAATTCAATCTTTTTTGCTAGATCCTCGCCGGTGACCTCAATTTCTCTTTCTTCTGAATAGAGTTTGAGAAAGACATCTGTTTGTAGTGCTTGCTTTGCATCTTCCTTCCACATCTCCCTCATTTTATCTAGAGTTATGTTGTTTGCTTTTAGAAATTGATCTACATCTATTCCTTTCTGTTGCATATCTGTAATGAAGGCTCTTTCTCTTTCGGAGGCTTCATAGTCTATAGCTGGTTGAGGTATTTCTATGTTAGATAACTTGATAGCTTCTTTCAGAGCCTCGTCCTCTAATTTGTGATGCATAATATGTTCTTTCTGAGAAAAGATTGCATCCTTTATGTGCTTTCTTAAGCCTTTGAGGTCTTTTATATCATCTAATCTAAGTAATTTGATTATCTCTTTTGCCCAATCCTCATTAATCTCCTTAGCCTTTGTCTTCTGGTTCTGGTGTAATCTTTCTAATGACTCATCTACTTCCTTTTTGGATACGGATATCTCTTCTCCCTTGATATCTATCTTTTTAAGATTTCCCATCTTAAATTCTGGCATCACGGTAATATTCGCTATGAATTCTAAGTCACCGTCTTTTTCGAAGTTAGGAAATTCCTTATATTCAGGGGGAGCAATAGGTACAACCTTCTCTTTTAGTAGAACCCTTTCTAGGTATTCTGGAATAAGTTTCTCTATCGCTTGAATCTTAAGAGTGTGCCCAATATGTGGTTCTACAAGGTCTCCAGGGACTTTTCCTTTTCTAAAGCCATTCACTCTTGTATCTTCCAGCTCTCTCTTTAGAATAGTCTTGTATTCTTTTTCGAACTCCTCTTTGGGGATTGTAATTTTAAACTGAATAGTATCTTTGGAAATATTTTCTCTCTCGTATGTATCACTCATGGGTGTTCCTTTTTTTATATTAAAATTGAGGCCAAAGTCTACACTTTTTTATATAATTTGTCCAGTTTTGCTATTACTACAAAGCGTTTTTCTGATGTCCATAGCGGTGTACAAGTTATTAGTGTTAGTCGGTAATCGTCTGCTTGCTGTATGACTGACAAATCGTTTGGTTCGACAATTTTTGTCTCAGTAACTATGTAGTTTAAGTGCTCTTCCTCTTCTGGTCTGTTAGGGTCGGTATTTTGTGAAATTATTATATTTTCCCCTATTTTAATATCTTCCAGATTGAAAAAGGTATCTTTTCTGGGCGGTAAGTGTAGGAAACGGTGACCAATTATTACGCTATTTCCTTTCTCCCCAGGAAGTGATGAGGTTGGAAAATGCCAGAAACCATCATTCATTCTAAGGGAGGATTCCCCCTGAACGATTTCTCCTTCTATATTTATGGTGTCTATCCTGATTGTTGTATTTAACTCTTCGAGAACCTTCCTCTCTAAGTTTATCTCTGCACCTTTGAGTGACTCTTCTATTGAAGTGGCCCCAAGGACTTGTTCGTGGTATTTCTCTCTATTGGGAGATATTTGGGTAAGTATTTTTACGCTCGCTTCCTTAGATATGTTGTAGAAGTCAAGGGAATTAAAGGCCAAGACTAGGTTATTATAGTTAGGGTATAGGACAAGAAAGAAAGCAGGTGAAAGTACCAATAGTATTAGTAAAAGTGTTATTGTTATTTTTTTGAAGTTTTTCATATTCTTGCTCTATTCTACTATTTTTCTGAGATAGTTGCATTATTCTACCAATTATATTATTCTAATATTAGATGCATATAAATTTTAATATAGGATAAAGTGG
>DAOTFQ010000082.1:0-1760 GCA_035446665.1 Candidatus Dojkabacteria bacterium
ATCCTCAACTTCAGGTGCCATAAAATACCCATTAGAGTCTGTAACACTCGTCCAGATTAATTCGTGCACCTCATTAAACACCCTTACTATTGCCTGCTTAATTGGCTCCTTTGTAAGAGAATTGTATACATAACCACTAACATTAGATTTCTTTCTAAGCCCAAGAAGTGTCAATATCGAGAGGAACAACTGCAGCAATATATATGGGATAGAACCAAGAGTAGCGATTAAGAATCCAAAACCAATTACTAAGTTAATAGCTGTCGTTACAACTGTAATATTCTCCAAAGGAGCCTGCTTTAACTTCAAGAAAGCCTCCTCAAAGAATTTGTCTAACCTATCTATAATCCTAGTTATTATTGATGGGATAGTTGGCTTTGGAATCTCCTCTTCTGGAACTTCAATAGTAACTTCAAGTTTGGCTTCACAATTTCTAGTCACATTATTAACTGAATCTGTAGCCTCTGCACAGAACCTGTATTCTTCAAAAAGATTTCCACTTGCTGTTTTCTCTAGATATTTAAGTTGGACGGTAATATCCCAGAAATCTCCATTCTCCCTTGTGGTATAAAGGCAATCATAACGACTACCATCATTAGCTAAACACCAAAAATCTTTGCTTGCTATAGCAACATTGTCTGTTATCCTATACCTGATATTTACTTCAAAATCTCTATCCCAATCTACATTAGTATTTTCCTCCATGTCTGAAATACCGATGTACTCTATCTGCGGTCCTTCATCATCCTGAACACTAAATACAACATTTGACCAACCACCTTCTACACCATAGCTATTCCTAGCCTTAACACGATAAAAATAGATTTGACCGTCTTTAAGATTGTCAAATTCATAAGCAAGATTATTTATCCAATCGCTATTGTCTAGGACTGTAGAAAAATCCGATGTTGTGCTAACTTCCACATAATATTCATAAACCCCACTCCCCACCATATGCCACATAACAATATTACTATCTCCCTTCGTGTATTCTGGCTCAGGCAACATCTGTGGTGCAGGAACCGGAACTACATAGAGAGTCTCACAATCTGCAATAAAAATCTCTAATCCCTCTGTGACATCCTTAGCGCAAACTTTGTAAGTCCCAGCAATTACTGAACTAACCGAGCCAGTAGTCTTCCCCTGAGAATTTGTTAATGGTGGTTGAACTATACTAACACCCGTTGGATTCCCATCTATATATATAATTATCTCCCGACCACTCCTAGCACTACCATCTGGCAGAAGTGAAGTTATGCTAACAGTAGAAGGCTGACCTGCCTCTACCGTCGAAGGAGAAAGAGATAACTGTGAATACAAGTCTACATTTATACTTGCAGAAACTACTACATCCCCAGAGGTAGATGGAGGATAAAAGAATTGTGCGAAAATTGTATCTACAAACAAAAAAGAGAGTAGAAAAAGAAACAGTGTTGTCAAGGCAGTTTTTAATTTCATTATATTTCTTCCACTACTCTTTTAATGTATTTATCTATGATTTCTGTCAGAACCAAAGACCCATAAGGATCCTCCCCTAGAGGGCTACTATTCCCTTTACTGTAGCAATTTTTACAAACAAGTGCAAAGTTTTCTCTGTCTACAAACTCTAGATTTTTGTTACTACCACAATGCATACAAACAGAGAAATCATTCAGAAAACCCATCTCATTTAGAAATTTAATTCTGAGTTTATTTACAGATTTAGTATCTAGATTTTTAGAGATCACAGTTTGTAGAGCATCAAAGAGCTTAGGGTACGG
>DAOTFQ010000083.1:0-1546 GCA_035446665.1 Candidatus Dojkabacteria bacterium
GGATTGGAGATTTCGTGGATTTACAAATTCTATATCTTCTAGACTTTTTTTCTTTTTATCTATGTTAATTGCCCATAGCTCGGTTATAAAATCAGGAGAACTCTCCAAAGGTTCTATGTAAATACTTACCGAACGATTGTCTAGTTCAATTGGGATGAAAGTTATAGCAGATTCAGCTGATTCTAGAAAGTATATCTTTTGGGGATGTCTTGAAGGATAATTAACATTGTCTATTCCAAGATAATCACAGATCTGGGCGAATTTTCCTATGTCAGTTATATTTACAGACTCTATTAGAAGGTTGTTAATATCTAGATCTTGGTCTTCCTCGATTTTTCTGAGGAATAAATCTATATCCTTTAAATCTATATGGCTTACGGTTTCTTCAACTACTCTCTCTTGGTTCGGGTATTTAAGCATCTGGCTTATATTGAACCTTACAAAATCTAAAGCCTCTTGCTTTACTGCCTCGTCTATTCCAGTTGGGTCATCGTATAACATAGGTGTTTAATAAAACAATTTAATTTATCTTTTTTTAATAACCTTGTCTATAATCCCGTACTCTTGAGCTTCCTTAGCTGTGAAGTATTTATCCCTATCAGCATCTTTTTCTATCTGCTTTAGAGTTTTTCCTGTCATATTCGCAAGAATCTTGTAGAGAGCCTCTCTTGTCTTAATAATCTCTTCAGCTTCTATAGCAATGTCACTAGCCTGTCCCTGAACACCACCTATTGGTTGGTGTATGTGAATCTTGCTATTTGGTAGTGCAAATCTTTTCCCCTTGGTTCCACTTACTAACAAAACAGTTCCCATCGATGCTGCTAAACCAACTGCTATTGTAGATATATCACATTTTACATAGTTCATGGTATCTATAATCGCCATTCCTGCAGTAATTTCTCCCCCATACGAGTTAATAAACATTTGGATGTCTTCTTTGGGATTCTCTTTTTCTAAAAATAGAAGCTGTGCTATTACAGTGTTGGCCATCTCTGTTCCTATAGTTCCACTTACAAAGATAATTCTATCTTTAAGAAGCCGTGAATAAATGTCATAGGCTCTTTCACTTCCTCTCTCTTTCTCTATAACTGTTGGTATTAGATTCATAAAAGATAATTTACCTCAAATTAATTCTTCTTCTTAGCCTTCTTAGCTGTATTGTCCCCCTTGGTCTCTTTCTCTTTTGTTTCCTTCTTTTTCTTTTCCTCGGTTTTTATAACCTCGTCTAAGAATTGGTGGAATGCTTTTTCCTTCTGTTCTACCCTTCTGATATATTCCTTCCATCCAGCATCTTTGTAGATTGAAGGATCTGTATTCTCTGGTGCACTTTTCTTGATTAATTCAATCTTCTTTTCTAGATCCTCGCCTGTGACTTCAATCTCTCTCTCGTCTGAATAAAGTTTGAGAAAGACATCTGTTTGTAGCGCCTGCTTCGCATCTTCCTTCCACATCTCTCTCATTTTATCTAGGGTTATGTTGTTTGCCTTAAGGAATTGATCTACATCTATTCCTTTCTGTTGCATATCTGTAATGAAGGCTCTTTCTC